>NZ_JBRRBO010000007.1:0-132099 GCF_056756175.1 Stenotrophomonas sp. STEN240
GAGCCATGCTCGGCAAGGGCGTTACCGGTAAAGCCCCAGCCGAGCATGGCTCGGCTCTACCGGTGGAGCTGGAGTTGCCCCTCCCATAAAAAAAAGCGCGGATCACTTGATCCGCGCTTGAGACGACGAGGGAGAGAGGGACCCGCCGACTCTTTACTCAATAATTCAGGTTCTGCTGCCAGTAAGTTTCAATCTGGCGCACCAACGGATCGGGCAGCGGCACGTAGTCCAGCTGACGGGCCTGGGCATCGCCATTGGCATAGATCCAACGGAAATACTCGACCGTTGCCTTGGCACCTTCGGCGCTCTTGGGCTGCTTGCGCATCAGGATGAAATTGGTGGCGGTGATCGGCCATGCCTGCTCGCCCGGGGCGTTGGTCATCACCAGGTAGAAGTCACGGGCGTTGGCCCAGTCAGCGCTGGCAGCGGCAGCCGAGAAGCTCTCGTCACGCGGCTGCACGAAGTTGCCGGCGGCATTCTTCATGCGCGAGAAGGTCAGGCGGTTCTGCAGTGCGTAGGAGAACTCGACGTAGCCGATGGCGCCCTTGATCTGCTTGACGTAAGCGGCCACGCCTTCGTTGCCCTTGCCGCCGATGCCAGCCGGCCACTGCACGCTGGTGCCTTCACCGACGCTGTTCTTCCAGTCCGCATTGACCTTGGACAGGTAGTTGACGAAGTTGAAGGTGGTGCCTGAACCATCGGAGCGGTGCACGACGGTGATCTTGGTGTCAGGCAGGGTCAGGCCGGCATTCAATGCGACGATGGCCGGATCATTCCACTTGGTGATCTTGCCCAGGAAGATGTTGGCCAGGGTCGGGCCGTCCAGCTTCATCGCGCCCGGCTCGACGCCGGCGACGTTGAGCACCGGCACCACACCGCCGATCACCGACGGGAACTGCACCAGGCCAGCCGAGGCCAGCTCTTCGGGCTTGAGCGGGGCATCGGACGAGCCGAAGTCCACCGTATTGGCCTTGATCTGCGCGATACCGCCGCCGGAGCCTATCGACTGGTAGTTCACGCGCTTGTTGGTGGCGGCGTTGTAATCGGCCGACCACTTGGACATGACCGGGTAGATGAAGGACGCGCCGGCGCCAGTGACATCGGCAGCATTGGCGGCGAACACGGACGACGCTGCAAGGATGGCAACAGCGGCGCGCGATTTGATGGCGTGGATCACGAATGGCTCCTGGGAGTTGATGTGCGGTGGTTTCCGCCCCGGTGCCTATTTCATAACCATTTGATGACAGCTCAGCGTCTGTCATATGACGCACAAATGACAGTGAATCCTGTCCTCAGAACGTGGCCTCTACATCGCTGGGCAGTGGGTAAGTACGGCCCTTTGGCAGCAGCTTGAAGCTGCGCACGGGCATGTCCCGGCGCGCTTCAATGCAGTTGCCATCGGCACCTTCGTAGCTGACGGTTGAACTGCTGCGTTCACGGATTGTCAGCGTTGCCCAGCCTTGCGCCGGGGCCGGGCCAACTTCCAGCGTCCGCTTTGTTTCATTGAATTCACCGGCACAGCGGGTATCCCATTCGCCGCCACTGCGGGAGACGACGATCTGCCCGGTAATGGCTTCCAGGCTGGTGCCGTTGAATACCAGCAGCTGCAGGCGGGTATCGCTGAAAGGATTGGGCTGTGAAGAGTTGCTGCGTGAGCTGCGTATGCCGAATGCGCGCACGTTTGGCGAGAGGTTGTAGCGCGCGGTATCCAGACCGACGCTGTCGACGTGGATGGCATCGCTGCTCATCACGTCAGGCAGGCGGCGGCCTGCACGTGGGCGCAGCGTGGTGCTGTCGACAACCAACACGTCCAGGTCGCCCGCCTGGGAGTCGCCATTGGGGCCCTCCGGACCCAGAAACGGCACCGCTATCAAGGTCAACGAAGTATCCGCTGGCCATACCCTGCAAGCGCTGCGCTCTGCGTCGATGTGCCAGCCAGGGCGGTCGGGCAGGGCTGCCGCATCCCGCTGTTGGTACGCCTGGGTGATGCGTGCAGCAGCGCCATCGCCACAGTCCTGGGCGAAGCTGGTGAAGGGCAGGGAGAGCAGCAGTGCAAGCAGGCAGGTGCGCATGGATCCATCCGGTTGGAGCGCCCCCGGAGCAGGTTGTGGGAGCTGCATAAGCTGCGAAGCTTACATAGCTTCAGGCAACGGGGGCGTATCGGAGGGGCAGGTGCGCCCGTTGTTGTAGGAGCGGCGTGAGCCGCGAAGCTGATAGATCTTCAGATTGCGGCAGCTGTTTGCGCGCAGACGTTGCTTGCTTCGCGGCTCACGCCGCTCCCACAAAAGCACGCACCAGCAGGTACTCAGTGGTTGTGGGAGCGGCGTAAGCCGCGAAGTTCGTGCATTTTCAGTTGGCGGAAATCAGTCTCACGGCTGGACCACCAGCATCGCGGCTTACGCCGCTCCTGCAAAATCACAATCGCTGCAACGACGAACGCCCCTTGCGGGGCGTTCATGGTGTTGCAGGCAGCCGAGATTTACCAGAAGAACTGCAGGCGGGCTTCCAGGATGTCCGGCTTGTCGCTGACGAACTTCTTGCTGGCCGAGGCGTACTTGTTGCTGTCGACCATCACGTAGTTCAGTGATGCCTTGAAGTTGGAGCGCCAGTACCAGTTGGCACCCACGGTCCAGATGTCCATCTTGCCGCCGAGCACGCCATCCACCAGCGGGGTGCCACCGACCACCGCCGGTGCCTTCAGGCCGCCGTCGTTGAGGTCGATGTGATCGAAGCGTGCGCCCAGCTGCCACATGCCGCGGCCCGGCTCGTCCGGCAGGCCCAGGCTCGGGGTGCCGCCCTTGTAGCCCCAGGTCTCGCCGGTGACGTTCCACACGCCGCTGATGTAGTAGCCGTCGGTGCTGTAGTTGTCGTGGGCGTAGCGCTTGGCCTTGGAGCTGTAGTACTCGCCCTGGGCCTTGAACGGGCCGCGCACGTACATGGCTTCGGCGCCGATGGTGCTCAGGCGGTCGGTGTCCTTCAGGTCGCCGCTGTCGACCAGGCGCACGGTGGCGAGGTCGGCGTTCGGGCGCGCGCGCAGGCGCAGCAGGTCGGCGTCGGTGTCGTAATCGACGTAGCTCAGGCCCAGGTGCAGGATGTTGCCCTTCTCGTTGATCGGGGCGAAGGTGCCGCGCACGCCGTAGCCGCTGCCATGGGCCAGGTCGCGGGTCAGCTCGCGGCCGAAGGCCGAAGCGGTGACTGACCAGTTGGCATCGCCGACGCCGTAGCCCACGCCGAGGCGGCGGGCAACTGCGTAGGTGTTGGTGACGGTGGCCTTGGAAATGAAGTCGTTGTTCTTGGTGCTGGACAGTTCTTCCAGGCTGTTGGGCTGCTTGTACTGGCCGGCCTGCAGGAAGTGGTTGCTGTTGCCGCCCAGCTTGTACTTGACGTTGGTGTCCAGGAACTTGTCGGCCTTGGCGTCGTAGCCAACCACCCACTCGATGTTGCCCGGGCCCTTGCCCTTCAACACCAGCTCGGCGCGACGCAGTTCGAACTCGCTGTCCTTGCCGTTCTTGGCGACGCCGTTCAGATCCGCCTTGTCATTGCTGAACCAGTTGCCGTCAGCCTGCACCAGGCCTTCGAAGGTGATTTCGGAACCGCCAATAACGTCGATGGCGACTTCAGCGTTTGCAGCCGGCGCGAACAGTGCAGCAGCCACGGCCGCAGTGAGGAGTTGGCGATGCAGTTTCATTGGGTGGGTAGCCTTGCAGGCGGTTGGAGGTTGCTGCGAAGGCTAGGGCGTAAAGATTGCGTAAATGTGACAGTCCGGCGACCAGCTTTGGCCCCGAAGCACAAGAGCCTGCGTATTTGGCCTATGGGCTGTTACGGGAAAGTGTCGTGCAGATGTCATCCGCCGGCGCTTATTCAGCGTCGGCGGTCTTGTCCTTGAACTGGCACAGGTCGCGGATCACGCACTGCGGGCAATCCGGCTTGCGTGCCTTGCAGACGTAACGTCCGTGCAGGATCAGCCAGTGGTGTGCGTCCTGCAGGAACTCGGCCGGGATCACCTTCATCAAGCCATCCTCGACCGCGCGTACGTCCTTGCCGGGGGCCAGCCCAGTGCGGTTGGCGACGCGGAAGATATGCGTGTCCACCGCCATGGTCGGCTGGCCGAAGGCGGTGTTGAGCACCACGTTGGCGGTCTTGCGGCCGACCCCGGGCAAGGCTTCCAGTGCGGCGCGTTCGGCCGGCACCTCGCCGCCGTATTTGTCGACCAGGATCGCGCAGGCGGCAATCACGTTCTTGGCCTTGGCGTTGAACAGGCCGATGGTGGCGATGTACGGCTTCAGCCCTTCCTCGCCCAAGGCAAGGATGGCCTGGGCGGTATTGGCCACCGGGAACAGCTTGCGGGTGGCCTTGTTGACGCCCACATCGGTGGCCTGTGCCGACAAGGTCACCGCGACCAGCAGCTCGAACGGCGAGCTGTATTCCAGCTCGGTGGTCGGGTGTGGGTTGAGCTCGCGCAGGCGGGTGAACATCTCCAGCACCTGTGCAGCGTTCATGCGCTTGCTGCCACGGCTTGCCGTTGCCTTGCGTGGCGCAGCTTGAGTGGTGGCAACCTGCTTGCTGGCGATGGGCTTGGCGCCGGTCCTTTTTGCGATCACTTTTTTGCCGACAGCCTTCTTGGCCGTCGCCTTTTTCACGTGTAATGAGTTCATGCGCTCGGGTTTCCTGCCGCGCGTGCCTTTGCCCGGGCCAGAATGGCTGCCGCAGCCGAGGGCAGGGCGGGTTTGCTGTCGGCAGCTGGTGGTGGTGCGCGGCGGGCCTGGCGCTCGGCCGCGCGCCGTTCCAGGCGGGCGGCACGTGCGCGGTAACGCTCGCGTGCGGCCCACGCCGTGCGCAGTTGCTGCTGGGCCAGCTGCAGCTGCTGTGGCAGCTGCGGATAGGCCGGATCCAGCAGTGCATCGCCAGGCTGTGGCAGGTAGTCCATCAGCCCGGCGCGCAGCGCCGCATCCAGGTCATCGTCCAGCACGAATTGCAGCAGCTGGCGGGGCGGGGTGCTTGCGGTAACCATGGACTACTCAGTGATTCTTGAATTCCGGCTTGCGGCGTTCCAGGAAGGCGCTGGTGCCTTCACGCATGTCCTGGGTGGAGAACACCAGGCCGAACTGCGCGCTTTCGTATTCCAGCCCTTCCTCGATGCCGCATTCGCCGCCGACATTGATCGCATCCAGAATGCCGCGCAGGGCCAACGGTGCGGCGTTGGCCAGTTGCTCGGCCAGCTGGGTGGTCTGGGCTTCCAGCTCGGCAGCGGCAACCACGCGGTTGACCAGGCCCAGCTGCAACGCACGCTCGGCGCTGATCGGCGCGCCCAGCAGGCACAATTCCAGCGCAGCGGCGCGGCCGCCCAGGCGCAGCAGGCGCTGGGTGCCGCCAAAGCCCGGCACCAGGCCCAGGTTGATCTCCGGCTGGCCCAGCTTGGCGCTGTCGACGGCGATGCGCAGGTGGCAGGCCATGGCCAGCTCCATGCCGCCGCCCAGCGCAAAACCATTGATCATGGCGATCACCGGCTTGTTCAGGCGCTCGATACGGCGCATCAGGCGCTGACCGACCAACGAGAAGTCGCGGCCCTGAACCGGGGTCAAGGTATTCATTTCGGAGATATCCGCGCCTGCCACGAAGGCTTTACTGCCGGCGCCTGTCAGAATCACGACTCTTACGTCTGCGGCCTGGGCTGCCTCGGCAAAGGCTGCATCCAGCGTTTCCAAGGTCTGGCGGTTGAGCGCATTGAGCTTTTCCGGGCGCTGCACCGTGATGGTGCGGATGCCTGCGTGGGTGCTGATTGAAACCGGTGCATCGGACATACGGGCGGAACCTCAAACGTTAAAAAAAAGTGAGGAATTGAACTCTTTTAACCGACGCTGGTCATAGAACGCGTCGTCAGTGGCGGACAGCCTTTGTGACGGCTATCCTAACCCGTCGCCTCTAGCGGCATGTTTGCCCTGAGACACCTTTCCTGGAGAACTGTTTGATGAAGTTGCGTTCTATCGCGGTCGCCGTGGCCGCCCTGGCCGTCACCGGCACTGCTTTCGCCCAGGACATCGCGTCCGAGAAGGGCAAGCTGAGCTATTACTTCGGCTATGACTACGGCAACAACCTGGCCGAGCTCACTGGCCGTGGCGAACAGCTGGATATCGCTTCGGTGGTAAAGGGCCTGCAGGACGCCTATGCCAAGAAGCAGCCGGCCATCACCGCCGATCAGCTGAAGCCGGCCGTGGAAGCGTTCCAGCGTCGTGAGCAGGGTCGTGCCCAGGCTGCCAAGGCCGAGTACGACAAGGCCGCCGCTGAAAACAAGACCCGCAGTGACCAGTTCATTGCCGCCAACAAGGCCAAGGCCGGCGTGCAGACCCTGGCCAGCGGCGTGCAGTACCGTGTGATCGAAGCCGGTGCCGGTGCCAAGCCGACCCAGGCCAGCACGGTTGCGCTGGAAGTTGCCGGTCCGTTCCCGTACGGCCAGCGCCCGACCGAAGCTCGCCCGGCCCAGTCGATCCCGTCGATCAAGCTGAGCGAAGTCGAGATGGCGGCCATGCGCGAAACCCTGCTGCAGATGCCGGCCGGCGCCAAGTGGGAAGTCACCCTGCCGCCGGAAAAGGCCTACGGTGCCGACCCGCGCACCCCGTTCCCGCCGAACGTGGCTGTGCAGTTCGAAATCAAGCTGGTCAGCGTCAAGTAACAGCGCGTCAGTGATGCAATCAAAAGCGCCGGTGGCAACACCGGCGCTTTCTTTTTGCCCGCAACCGCATGTAGTGCCGAGCCATGCTCGGCAGAAGCTTTACCGGTAACGCCCAGCCGAGCATGGCTCGGTTGCTTGCGGGCACGCCCAGCGCGGCACCGAAATCACCTGTAGTGCCGAGCCAGCTCGGCAGAGGCATTATCGGTAACGCCCCGCCGAGCTGGCTCGGCTCTACAGGCGTTGCTTGCAGGCACGCCCAGCGCGGCGCCTCATCGCCTTTGCAACACGTTTGATTCCCGCCTGTGTATGGCACTCCCAGGCAGACCTGCCCGCTGCGATGGATACGTCGCTGCCGCTTACGCTCACGATCCATTCGTGCTGCATGCGGGCATCGGCCATTCTCTCCGCCTACGCGTCTCGTACCCTTGCACTCCGCATTTATCGGTGCGAGCGAGATCAGCATGATTTGGCTGCGCCCGCATGCCAAAAACAACCCGGCGATCTACCAATAAATGTCAATTTTCCGACGAGGCCCATGCCTATGATCTGTGCGGCACGTCGCAGGTTGTCGGTCGCTATGCAATCAACTGCATGTGTATCAACGAGGTCGCTCAACAGGTAATCCCGTAACACCCAACCAAGGTGATTGGCGGTCAGCAGTCGGGGCTGCGCGAACAGGAACGGTGGTCTTCATACCGTCAGACGTTGGGGTTTCGGTTTCCCGGTCGCGGCCATGCTTACCGCGTTCCATTGAAGGGGTGACGAAATGCAACGAGATCGTAATGAGCTTGTTCGTTGGTTGGGTGCCGTGGCTATCGCGTTAGGCACGGCGGCCAGCAACGGTGCGTCTGCGCAGTCTGCGACAGAGCCCGTGCCGGACTATGCCGCGCTGATAGGCGTGCCGATGTCTGCAACCGAGGTTGTGCGTTCGCGTGCGAAAGCGAGCGATGCGCAGGACGTGCGGCGCAGGATAGCTGCCGCGGGCCTGCATCGCAGCGCGGCGGATCGTGCCGCGTCGGAGGGCTTGAATCGTGCTCTGGCACGGATGCCCGACACGGCTGAGCAGGCATTGCGTCAAGCGGCAGCTGGCAGCAGCGGGACAGGGGTCGTGTTGACGTCGCGTCAGGAAATCGAACCGATGTATGCGGTGCCACTCAAGGGCGGCGGCATGAATGCCTCGCACGGCACCAACGACCACAGCACGCGCTGACCGGAGAAAAAAATGAAGATCAAGTCACTTGCGGTATGCACCGCAGCGGTGCTGTGCGCGGCCATTTCGTCGGCGCATGGGCAGGCCAGGATAACCTTGGTCAATCTCGACAAACCCGGCATTGGTTTGAACGACCCGACGCCGGTAACGCCAGTTGGGGGGAACCCCGGAAAAACCCTGGGACAGCAGCGGATGATTTCCTATCAATTCGCGATGGACCTGTGGGGCGCGTTGTTGCGCAGCTCGGCTGAGATCAAGGTGGAGGCGTCGTTTGCTCCGCTGACATGCACGGAGGGTAGGATCGTACTCGGCCAAGCCGGTGCCATTGCCAGGATCAAGGCCAGCGAGGTTGCTCAGGGCGGCGCTGCTGACTTCGAATACCCGGTTGCATTGGCAAATGCATTGGCCAGTCGCGATCTGGATCCGCAAAGAAACGACATTCTGACCAACTTCAGTTCTGCGATCGATACGCCGTCCTGCCAGGAGCTGGGTGCAAGCGGCTGGTACTACGGACTGGCCGGCAACAAACCGCACAACATCGAAGATCGTGCCAACTTCCTCAACGTGATCATGCATGAGATAGGCCATGGTCTGGGTGCGTCGGGCAATTCTGGCTTCTTTTTCAATACGCCGATCCGCTGGAGCAAGGGGCCGTGGGATGGCATGGCGTGGTCGAATCTGCATGCGATGAATTACAACGATTTCGATGTTGTTGATGCGCGCATGGGTGTTGCACTGATCACCCCTGGCGAAACGGTATGGAGGGGCGGTGCGACCAATCGCATGGCCGCACTGTTTGCGGATCACCGGCAGTTGCTGCGCATAACCTCTCCCGCTGCAGCGGACCACGACTACATCCCAGCGGCGTTTGGCGGCGAGGATCTGTCGCCGCTGAAGGGCGAAATCGTGTTGTTGAAAGATGCCGTGGCTGACGGTGCGGTAGACATGCACACCGGCTGCAATGGCCTGGAGGGGCAGCCGCTCATCGCCAACGCAGCAGCACTACAGGGCAAGGTTGTGCTTATCGACCGAGGGGTGTGCGAGTTCTCAGCGAAGGCATTGAACGCGCAGAATCTCGGTGCGTTGGCGGTGATTCTGGCGAACAATGTGCCAGGAGCTACGCTCAACGCGGGCGGCGGTACGATGGGCCACAAGGTGACGATTCCTGTTGTAACGGTCACCCAGGAAGTCGGCAGCATGCTGCGTGGTGATGCGCCGGTGGTCACGGCTGGGCTTGTTGAAGACCCGAAACGATTCTATGGCCTGGATTCCGGTGGCAGCATGCGCCTGTTTACGCCCAATCCCTATCAGTCTGGGTCCTCGTTCTCGCACGTTGACTCCGACATGACCCCGAACTTCCTGATGGAGCCGGCGGAAACCAAGACCTTGCGTGCGGACGTGATGATAGATGTGGCGCTGGAAATGTTCGAGGAAATGGGCTGGCCGACCAATCGCAACGGCACCGCCAAGCTGGGCAACTGCGACACCTCGATACCGGTTTACCGTGATTCGTTCATTCCCGGCGCCAACCTGATAGCGCAGAGCAATCTCTGCAGGTCTTCGGCTGCGGGAAACCGTAGCCAGCAGTTGCGCTGCATGAATGACCACATCAGTTCATTGCATGCACAGTCCTTGATCACCTCGCTGGAGGTGGCAAAAGCCCGCCAGTGCGCCGCCAAACTGTAGCCGCGTTGGCAAGCTGCGGCGCGGTCGCTGATGCAATGGCTGTTGGATGCGGAAGTGGAGCGACGAGGGCTGATGCTCTGCCTGCACCAAAACGGGTAGGTCTGCCCATCATGTAGTCAGTGAAGTAGATAAAACCAGAGCCGGCGCCGCGAGGCGCCGGCTCTTTTCTGAAGCGTTACGGCGAAGCTACCTTGGCCGCGCAGGTGCGGATGCCGGCTTGTTCCACCGTGCTGATCATGCTGGCCGCTTTCAGCGAGGCAGCGGTGTCATTCATGCAGCGCAGGTAGAGCGCCCGGTTGCCGTTGGCGGTGGTACGGCACAGGCGGTCCTGCGCCTGCACGTTGGCGCCTGCGATCAAGCCCGGGTTCTTGAACAACTTCACGCCCGTATCGCAACTGCCGATGCGCGCCGTGCCTGCGTTCAAGCTCCAGCCTTCATCGACAAACGCTGCCAGGGTCAGGTCAACCATGCGTCCTGCATCGGTGTTGGGGCTGTTGGCCGGCTCCATCAACGCATCGGGTACCAGCACACTTTCAAAGTGCGAGAAGGTTGAGCCGCCCGCCACGATGGCCGGTGCGTACAGCAACGGTCGTCCGCTGGAGTCGGCACCGGCGAACTGACCGGCCACCTGGCCCAGTGCGGCGGTCAGTGGTGTGCCTGCCTGCGCTGCTGCCTTGATCAGGTTGGCATCGCCCAGGTTGACGCTCAGGGTCGGGATGGTGGCATTGACGCTGGCATCTTCGGCCATGCCCGGTGCGGTACCCGGGTCGCCGGAGCTGGCCACGTTGCCGATGATGGCTGCAACCGCGCCTGCCGCCTGTGCGTTGGCTGCCTTGATCTCGAACGCGCAGCTGCCACGATTGACGTAAGCGACCTTGCCGCTGAGGCTGCCCGCAGGCAGGGTTTCACAGGCGTCGGCGGTGTCGGCGCCGGTGCCGTCGTTGGCAACCACAACCGGGCCGGCGAAGTTGGCCGGGGTAGCCGGTGGGCCGAACGAAGCGGTGCCGAAGAACTGCGTCCTCACGCTGCTGCCGTTGACCGACAGCACGACCGCCGGGTCGAGCCACTGGGGGGTCTGTGCGCGGGTGGTTGCGCCATTCCACGCAGGTGCGCCGCGGGTCTTGATTGCGGTGGCGCGCAACGCGTTGGTCATGCTGGCTTCGGTGAAGCGTTTGCCGGACAGGTTGTCGAACGCGTTCTCGGTATAGACGTCCGAGTAGCCGTAGTACTGCGGAATGCCAACGCGTTCGCCCAGGCGGCCGGTGGTGTAGCCGACAAAGCCGGAGAAGCCCAGGCCGTGGCCGATCTCATGCATCACCACATCCAGGAAGCTGATGAGGTTTTCCGGGGCGTTGCCATCCAGGCCGTAATACCAGCCAGAGCCGGTCATGCACGGCGTACCGTCCGGGTTGCTGCCGCCCAGGTTGGCGTTGAAGCGGCTGGTGATGTCGGTGCCGGCGGCACTGATGGTGATGCGGCTGCCGTTGAGTGCGTTGGCCAATGGGGCGTGATAGATCATGCCCAGCTCAGCGCCTGCGGGCGGCGTGGTTGCGATCCAGGAGGCGCCGGCTGAGCCGAGGGTGCCGCCGGTAGCGGTGCAGGTCAGGTCCTGGAAGCTGGCGCCGACGAAGGTTTCCACGTCGCTCTGCAGTACCGCGCCCCACAGATCGGCGGCGAACTGGTAGACGATGCGGCGTTGCTCGCCGACGCTCTTGCCGGGGTTGCCGCCTTCGGGGGCACGTACGGTGGGATCGTTGAGGCCGATGCCGGCCGGATCCTGGTTGATCGGGGTGATGATGGCGGCGTTGGCCGTGGCGCCGAACAGGGTGCTGCCGATGACGGCGGAAAGCAGCAGCGTCTTCATTCGGACACCTCCTGGCGCCCATGCGAGAGCGGGGCGCCGTTCTCCAGCATCTGCACCTCACCGTTGGCGTCGCGCTCAACGCTCAGCGAGTTCAACGCCGACAGCGGCAAGTCGGCGGTGCTCATGCCGTTGCTGTGCGCGCGGATGGTCTTGGCAGCGTCGGTGCCGGTCTGCGGAATGCGTGCCCAGGCAGCATTGGTGCCTGCGGCGCTGCGGCCTGCCGAGGGCATGGCATTGGCCTTGTCGGAAAGTGCGCGGATTTCGGTATCGGTCAGCTTGCGCAACTTGCCGGTCTTGGCATCGATGCCGGCGACCATGCCGCTTTCGGTAGGGGTACTCGGGTTGCCGTCCGTTGGCGGCTCATGGGCCTGTACTGAAAGGCTGGCCGAAAGTGCCAGCGCCGATAACAACAAGGAGGGTTTTGCCATTCTCATTTCCGGGCTCCGCTACAGAGTGAAAAGCGATAAGGCTCCATCCGCATGCAGGCCAGACTCGTATCGAACAGTCACGCTGATCGAACGCGCGTCCAGCGCATTGGATGATTCGTGTTCCCCCTGTCGTCTTGGAGTGTGCCCTTAGATGAACCCACGCTCAACCATAAATTGATGGTTGTCACAAAAACCATGCATCCGGCCGACGGGCGGCTGAGCTGAATCGGCAGGGCCGAAAGGTTGCGGCATTGCCATCGTGTTAATGCAATTCCAAGCGAATCAATGCCCGGGAACTGGTCCGCAGGGTTCGGCTCGCGCTACGCTAGCGTGATGTCTGAATTGATGGATGCACCTGCTCGTGTCATCTCCAGCCCCTGTATCGGCATCTGCGCGCTTGATGAACAGGGCCACTGCCGTGGCTGCTGGCGCAGTGGCGCCGAGATTGGCGGGTGGTTGCGCATGAGCGAGGACGAACGCCGCCGCTTGATGGCGCAGGAGTTGCCAAGGCGTTCGCGCCAGGCGGTGGCCTTCGCCGAACAGCTGGCCGGGCGCGAGCGCCTGCAACGGGCGTTGATGCCGCTGACCCAAACACCGGCCGGGCAGGGCTGGAACCGCTCTGAACTGGAAGATCTGCTGCCACCGGGGCCGCCGGTGGAAGCGGCGGTGTTGGCGGGGCTGGTGCCGCGCCCGCAGGGCACCCAGGTGATCCTGACCCGGCGTACCGAGGCGCTGCGCAATCACGGCGGCCAGGTGGGGTTTCCGGGCGGGCGCATCGAAAAGCTGGACCGCAATCCGCTGGCTGCGGCACTGCGCGAAAGTGACGAGGAAATTGCATTGCAGCGCAGCCAGGTGTTGGCGCTGGGCTATCTGGACCCGTTCATCACCATTACCGGGTTCCGGGTGACGCCGGTGGTAGCGGTGGTCGACCCGGCCTTCATCGCCCGGCCCGAACCCGGCGAGGTCGCCGAAGTGTTCGAAGTGCCGTTGGACTACCTGATGGACCCGGCCAACCTGCGCCAGGTGGAAATCGAACACGGCGGGCGTATCCGTCATGTCATGGAATACAGCTGGCCCGGTCAGCGCATCTGGGGCGCCACAGCGGCCATCCTTTACAACCTTCGCCGTCGATTGGAGCAGGTGACATGAGCCGGAACGGAACTTCCTGGAGCACGCTGGTCGATGTGGCCGAACTGGCTGAGGCCCTGGCGCAGCAGCCGATGCGCCTGGTCGATGCCCGCGCTGTCGCCAGCACCGCGTTGCGGGTGGTTGATGCCCGGTTTTCACTGACCGATACACAGGCCGGCGCCGCCCAGTACGCAGCCGGGCATATTCCCGGCGCGATCCACGCCGATCTGGAAAAAGACCTGTCGGACATGGGCAAGCAGGGCCATGGCCGGCATCCCTTGCCGGACAGCGAGGCTTTTGCCGCCACGTTGGGGCGTTGGGGTATCGGTGCCGACACCCAGGTGGTGGTGTACGACGCGGCCGACGGCAGCATGGCCGCTGCGCGGCTATGGTGGCTGCTGGGCCTGATCGGCCATCGCAAGGTGGCGGTGCTTGATGGTGGCCTGGCGGCGTGGCAGGCGGCCGGCCATGCGCTGGAGGCGGGCCCGGTCGCGGTCACCCCCTTGCCGCCCTATCCGGGCCAGTTCGACATGCGCCAGGTGGTCAGTGCCGATGAGGTGCAATCACGTCTGGCGCAGACCCCGGCCTGGTTGCTGGATGCACGGGCCGGCGAGCGTTACCGTGGCGAAGTCGAACCGCTGGACCGGGTGGCAGGGCATGTACCCGGCGCGATCAACCGCCCGTTCGGCACCAGCCTGCAGGCTGGCCGTTTTCGTCCGGCGCAGGAGCTGCGTGCGGAGTTGCTGCCGTTGTTGGGCGGGCAGGCACCGGAACAGATGGCGGTGATGTGCGGCTCGGGGGTGACGGCCTGTCATCTGCTGCTGGGGTTTGCGCATGCCGGTTTGCCCGGGCTGCGGGTGTTCAGTGACTCGTGGAGTGGCTGGTCCAGCGATGCAGGCAGGCCGGTTGCCAAGGGTTGAGTTGTAACGGCATCGCGCATTGGGCGCGATGCAGATGCGTGGGTGCTTCGGGGGAAGCGTGGGCTTATACAAATTGCTCGGCGTAGCGCTGTTGGCGGCGGTTCTTGGGGCATGTGATGCGCCAGGCAGCGGTGTGTCCGCGGTTGACCAGCGGCAGTATCTGCGTGACGTCGAGCAGTGGCGGACGCAACGGCTGGCAAGCCTGCGCGCGCCCGAAGGCTGGCTCAGCTACACCGGCTCGGGCCGGCTCAAGACCGGTGCCTACCGGGTGGGCAGTGCGGCCAGCAATGACATCGTATTGCCCAGCGGCCCCGCCGAACTGGGCTTCCTGCAGGTGAGCAACGACGGCCAGGTCAGCATCGACGCCAACACCCGCGCGGATGCGCGGATGAACGGGCAGCCGCTGCAGCGGGCGGTGCTGGTGCCCGGCGTTGCCCACGTCAACGAAGCCAGCCGCGTGCAGGTGGGCCAGTCCGAGTTCTACCTGGTGCGTACCGGCAGCATTCTCGGCTGGCGCTACCGCGACCCGCAGTCACCGCGGCGGCTGGCCTTCAGCGGCATCGAGCACTTTCCGGTGGATCCGAAATGGAATGTGCGCGCGCGCTGGAATCCCTTCCCCAAACCCAAGCAGGCGGTGCTGCTGACGTCGATAGGCACGCCGCTGCCGGCGCTGGTGCCGGGGGAGGCGGTGTTCGAGGTTGGCGGGCGCAGCTATCACCTGCAGCCGGTGCTGAATGAAGCCGCGCCAGAGGCGCAGCGACTGTTCTTCCTGCTGTCCGACCGCACCAGCGGCCGCGAAACCTATGGTGGCGCGCGCTATCTGTACGCGGCGCCGCCCAAGGATGGCGTGGTGCAACTGGATTTCAATCGCGCCGAAAACCCGCCCTGCGCGCTGACCCCGCATGTGGTCTGCCCGATAGCACCGACGATCAACCGGCTGGATCTGGCGGTGACAGCCGGCGAGAAGTTCCAGTACCTGGCGCAGTAACAAGGCTTACCCGGCCGGTTTGGCGGGCGGGTGCCGCCGCTGCATTCAGTCCGGCAGGCGTTGCAGGTCGATCGCGCGCAGGACCAGCTCCCAGGGGAACATCGGGCCCGGGTCCAGCTTGCGTTGCACGTTGCGGCCGGGGTCATCGCTGGCGGGTTCCAGCGCTGTATCCAGCTGCTCATGGCCGGCGATGTAGCGCAGCGAGGGCAGTGCCTGCGGCAGCCACTCCAGCAGGCGCACCAAGGCCGCGATCTGCGCCTCGGGGTAGGGCTCGCTCATCACCTGGTTGTTGGTATCGAACCAGTTGGGCCAGCGTCCACGGTTGACCAGTTCGATACCGATCGAACGCGGGTTGATGCCACGTACGTGATGGGCAACGCGGTCCAATGCGATGTACTGCTGGATGCTGCCATCGCGGTCGATGTAGTAGTGGCCGCTGTTGCCGCTGCCGTTGTCGTACAGGGCGCGCTCGCCGTACTCGCGGGCGGTGGCCAGGTCCGGCAGTTCGGTGCAGTGGATCACCACCAGATCGATATCGGTGGGCTTGCGCTGCGCCAACAGGCTTTCGTAGGGCAGCGGTTTGGCAATGATGGGGGGCGGCAGGTGCATGGGTGGATGCTAGCATTCACCCATGAGTTCCCCCATGACTTGCCGCCAGCCATGAGCCGCGGCCATTGCATTCTGTCGCACGGCTTCGAGAGCGGCCCGGACGCTACCAAGGTCACCGCGCTGGCCGATGTCGCGCAACGCCTGGGCTGGAGCCACGAGCGCCCGGATTACACCGACCTGGACGCCAGGCATGAGATCAGCCGGGTGGGCGACGTGCCGGCGCGGCTGCAGCGGCTGGTCGAGCGCGCGGCCGAGATGGCGGCGCGCGGCCCGTTGGTGCTGGCCGGTTCCAGCCTGGGCGCCTATATCTCGGCGATCACCTCGCTGCAGGTGCCGGTGGCGGGGCTGTTCCTGATGGTGCCGCCGACCACGATGGGGCCGATGCCGGCGCTGGACGCCGCTGCGGTGCCGATCAGCGTGGTCCACGCCTGGAATGACGAGTTGATCCCGGCCGCTGACGTCATCGCCTGGGCCGCCGAGCGCAAGGCGCGGCTGCTGCTGGTCAATGACGGCCACCGCCTGATGCGCCATGTGGACGCCTCCTGCCAGGCCTTCGAGGCCCTGCTGCGCGGTTTGTGAACGCGGCCGCAGCCTGAATCCGACGGCGCGGCGGGCAACTGCCTACAATAGCGGCCTTGGATGCCCCGGGGCCGGCCACCGTGCCTGCCCGCCTGGCTGGCCTGACTCCCTTTTCGAAAGTTGATATCTCCCGTGAATTTCTTTGTTTCCTGCGCCAAGGGCCTCGAATACCTGCTTGCCGACGAACTGCTGGCGATGGGCCTGCCGCGGGCGACCGCCACCATTTCCGGCGTCAATGCCGAAGGCGAGCTGCGCGATGCGCAGCGCGTGGTGCTGTGGTCGCGCCTGGCCAGCCGCGTGCTGTGGCCGCTGCAGGAATTTGAATGCCCGGACGAGAACTCGCTGTACCAGGGCGTGGCGGCAATGCCGTGGGACCAGCACATCACCCCCGAGCTGACCTTGTCGGTGGACGCGCATGTGTCCGGCACCGCCATCACCCATGCGCGTTTTGCCGCGCAGCGGGTCAAGGACGGCGTGGTCGACAGCCTGCGCGGGCAGGGCATGGAGCGGCCTTCGGTGAATGTTGAATTCCCGGACGTGCGCATCAACCTGTCGCTGCGCAAGGGCCGCGCCACGATCTCGATCGACCTGGGCGGTGGCCCGATGCATCGCCGTGGCTGGCGCATGGCGCAGAACGACGCGCCGCTGAAGGAAAACCTGGCCGCAGCGGTACTGCTGCGCGCCAACTGGCCGAAGATCCATGCCGAAGGTGGCGGTCTGCTCGACCCGATGTGCGGCAGCGGCACCTTGCTGATCGAAGGCGCCCTGATGGCCGCCGACGTGGCACCGGGCCTGCAGCGCCATGGCAGCATTCCACCGAGCCGCTGGCGCGGGTTTGACCAGGCGCAGTGGAAGGAATTGACGGCCGAAGCGCGTGAGCGCGAGCAGGTTGGCCGTGCTGCGCTCAAGCAGGTCATCCACGGCAGCGACATCGACCCGCAGGCAATCCGTGCGGCCAAGGAAAACGCCGAAGTCGCCGGCGTCAGCGAGGCCATCTGGTTCGGCGTGCGTGACGTTGCCGATGTGCAGGTGCCGCCGCAGGAAACCGGTTGCGTGGTCTGCAACCCGCCTTACGACGAACGCCTGGCGGCCGATACCGTGCTGTATCGCCGTATCGGTGATGCGCTCAAGCGTGCCGTGCCGACCTGGCGTGCAAGCCTGCTGTGCGGCAGTGCCGATCTGGCCTTCGCCACCGGCCTGCGTGCGGGCAAGAAGTACCAGATGTTCAACGGTGCCATCGAGTGCGCGCTGATCGTCTGCGACCCGATTGCGGTGCCTGAGCGCGAGAACGCCGGCCAGCCGCGCGAGCTCAGCGAAGGCGCGCAGATGGTGGCCAACCGCCTGCGCAAGAACCTGAAGAAATTCAAGAACTGGCTGAACCGCGAAGGCATCACCTGCTTCCGCGCCTATGACGCCGATCTGCCGGAATACGCGGCCGCCATCGATGTCTATCGCGAAGACGGTGGCAAGAACCGCACCTTCCTGCATGTGCAGGAATACGCGGCGCCGGCCACCATTCCGGATGTGGACGTACGTCGCCGTCGCAACGAGTTGTTGGCCGCTGCGCGCGAAGTGTTCCAGGTGCCAGCCGAGCAGGTTGCGCTGAAGTCGCGCGAACGCGGCAAGGGCGGCAGCAAGTACGGCCGCTTCGAGCAGCGTGGCGAGTTCATCCTGGTGCGCGAGAACGATGCGCTGCTGCGCGTCAATCTGTTCGATTACCTGGACACCGGCCTGTTCCTCGACCACCGCCCGTTGCGTACGCATATGGCGCAGGAATCGCGCGGCAAGCGTTTCCTCAACCTGTTCTGCTACACCGGCGTGGCCAGTGTGGAAGCGGCGGTTGCTGGCGCCTCGTCTACGACCAGCGTCGATCTGTCGGGTACCTATCTGCAGTGGTGCGCCGACAACCTTGCGCTCAACGGCAAGGGTGGCAGCCAGCACACGCTGGTACAGGCCGATGCGGTGACCTGGCTGGAAGCGGAGAAGAACCGTTACGACGTGATCTTCTGCGATCCGCCGACCTTCTCCAATTCGGCGCGCGCTGAAGACTTCGACATCCAGCGCGAGCATGTGCGCCTGCTGCGTGCCGCGATGGAGCGGCTGACCTCGGACGGCGTGTTGTACTTCTCCAACAACTTCCGCCGCTTCAAGCTGGAAGAGAATGCCATCGCCGAGTTCGCCAACTGCCGCGAAATTTCCGCGCAGACCATTGGCCCGGATTTCGAGCGCAACGCCCGCATCCACCGCGCCTGGGAACTGCGCCGGGTATAAGCCGACGCGACACCTGTAGTGCCGAGCCATGCTCGGCAGAGGCTTTCCCAGCAATGCTTCACCTGTAATGCCGAGCCATGCTCGGCAAGGGCTTTCTTAGGAATGCCTCCCTGTAGTGCCGAGCCATGCTCGGCAGAGGCTTTCCCAGTAATGCCCCAGCCGAGCATGGCTCGGCTCTACCAAAAGCGTTCCCGGTAATGTGCCCCAGCCGAGCATGGCTCGGCTCTACAGCAGGGTTGCTGCGGCCATTCCCGCTACTGGCAACGCCCACGCCAACGGCACGATCCAACGCGGGCGATACGGGTATAGCCCGAAGGCCAGCAGCAGGCCGGCAGCGGTCATCGCCCCCAGCCACCACACGGGGCCCAATCCCCAGCCATCCCGCCATACGCACAGCGCGAACGCGGCCGACAACAGTCCCCAACCCAGCCAACCCCACAGCCGCATGCGCGCGCTGCTTGCGCCTGCTTTCCCGTGCAGTTCCAGTTGGTGTTTCTCCATCGCCAACGACAGTGCAACAAAGGCGGCGAACGACAAACCAAGCGCAAGCAGCATCATGCGCTGGCCTCGGCGACCGCGACGGCCTGTTGCCTGCGTTTCTTTTCGGCCGCACTCAACGGCGGTTGCCAGTGCTGCATGCGCCAACCGCAATAACCCAGCATCACACCGAAGGCCAGCATGCACAGGTCGAAGCCGGCCAACACCCAGTCACCGCTGGCGATGGTCACGCCCAGGTTGCTGCGGGTGGTCAAGGCATTGAGCAACGGAATCAAGGCGAACATCGCCGCGCCTGCATACAACTGCCACGCCCACATCATCCGCTTGGGCCAGATGAAGGCCGCCAGCAATGATGCCGCCCATGCGTAGAAGAACACGCTGATCTCGGCGTCGCTGCGCTCGGCCAGCTGCAGCGGCAGCAGACGGTTGCCCCAGAAATAGGCGGCAAAGGCAATCGGCAGGCCGGCGACAGCGCCGATGTTCAGCGCATCCACCAGGCGCAGGCCAAAACCCGTCCTGCCAGACTTGGCGTGCTTGGGCCGTTCTTTCACTGCCCACAACACCACGCCGCTGGCCACCATCAAACACCCGATCAGGCCCGACAGGAAGAACAGGCCACGCAAACCCCAATCGGCGAAACGCGCCAGATGCAGGCCGTACATGACGCCGCGTGTTGCAGTGGCACCACCGGCGCTGGGGCTGGCTTCCAGCAGCGCGCCGCTGACTGCGTCAAAGCGCAGCGATGGCGTGTCTACCGACAGACGCTTGCCGTCGCGCTGCTGGATATCGATCACGGCGTTTGCCGCACCCGGCCGGTACACGGTGAAGCCGCCAATCTCGGCGCCATTCCAGTGCCTGCGCGCGCTGTCCATCAGTTGCTGGATGGGCATCGGCAAGGCCTGGCCCTGTGCCGGTGATTCAACCTCGGCCATGCGCGCGAATGCTTCACTGAAGAAGGCGTCTTCGTCCTTTGGATAGGCGCTGCTCACACCCCAAGGCAGGTACATGAACATCAAGGTGACGATGCCGGTGTAGGTGATCATGGCGTGGTAAGGCAGCGCCATCACTGCGCTGACGTTGTGGAAATCCAGCCACGAGCGCAGGCCTTTCTGCGGGCGGAAAGTGAAGAAATCCTTGAAGATCTTCTTGTGGGTGATGACGCCGCTGATGATCGCCACCAGCATGAACATCGCGCAGAAACCGACGATGTAGCGCGCCCATACGACTGGAATGTAGTGCAGGTCGAAGTGCAGGCGATAGAAGAAGTCGCCGCCGCGGGTTTCGCGTGCCGTCACCTCGTTGCCGGTGTTGGGGTCGACGGTGGCATCACCGAAGCGGCCGCCACCACGGCGACGACGTTTCTCGCCCTCGACCGGCGGTTTGACCATCGATTCGGGGTTGCGCCAGAACATGCGCAGCGCCGGGTTGCGGGCATCGGGCAGGGTGACGCTCCAACTTTCAGCCTGAGGTGCCTTGTGCTGCAGGAAGCTGAGCGCGCGCGCCGCCGCATCGTCGGTGCTGACCGTGCTGCGCGGCAGCTCCGGCCGCATCCAGCGACTGATCTCTTCGCGGTAGTAGCTGGCGGTGCCCGCCATGAAAATCAGCAACAGCAACCAGCCCACCAGCAGTCCGGTCCAGGTATGCAGCCATGCCATCGACTGGCGGAATCCGTTCTTCATGCCGCACCTCCAAACCATTGCGTGCCCAACCAGAACAGTGCGGTCGGCAGAAGGATGCCGAGCCATGCGCGCAGCGCGCTGCGGGTGGCAAATGCCCATAGCGCCGCGCAGGCGCAGAGCACGATGGCGACCAGCATGCCGGTCAGCACGGCCTGGCTGCGGGCGATCGGCAATGCCACGGCGAAGAACATCGAGCATGTGGCGGCCAGCGCGTAGCCGCCAACGATGGCGGCCAGTGAGCGCGACAACACGCCCAGCCAGGGGCGCGCGAAGAAGCCGAGAAGACGGTTGTGCCAGGGGCTGGCAAGAGGCGTGCTGTCCACAGAAACCTGCAAAGTCGAATCAATACGGGCGCCACCGGCGACGCGGTGGCGCGGAACAAGTCGGCCGTCCCTGGCCGCCACTGCATGGCAGTGGTTCCCTGGAGGGATTACAGCTTCCAGCGCAGGCTCAGACGCACGTTGCGCGGCTCGCCCCAGTTGACGCCGTCATAGAAGCCGACGTTGCTGTAGTACTTCTTGTCGAGCAGATTGTTGATGTTCAACTGCGCGGAGAAGTTGTCGTTGAACTGGTAACCGGCAAAGGCATTGACCAGTACCACCGCGTCCTGGGTGAGGCGCGACTTGTAGGTCTTGCCGCTGGTCAGGTAATCGTTGGTGGGGCGGTTGGTCATGCGCCAGATTTCGCTCTGCCAGGTGACACCGCCACCCAGTGACAGCCGGCTCCAAGCGCCGCCGGGACGCCAGCCGGTGTTGAGGCGGAACGTGTTGACCGGCGTGGTGGTGCTCTGGCGCACGCCCTGCTGGTTGCGGATGATGGTGTGCGCGTAGCCGGCCGACAGGTTCCAGTGTTCGCTGATGCTGCCTTGGGCTTCCACTTCCCAGCCCTTGACCTTGTTGCCCTTGCCAGTGGAACGGTAGGCGCTGGAACCATCAGGCAACGAGGCCTCCGGCACCGAATCGTCGATCTCGGCGACGTTGTCCTTGACGCCCTTGAACACGGCCGCCGATGCGTTCATGCGGCCGTCGAACAGCTCGGCCTTGATGCCGGCTTCCCACATGTCGCCGACCACCGGCTCCAGGTAGTTGTTGTTCTTGTCGCGGTAATTCTGCGGCTGGAAGATGTCGGTATAGCTGGCGTAGGCGCTGAACGACTTGCTGAAGTCATAGATCAGGCCGGCATACGGAGTGAGCGAGTCATCCGGCTTGTAGCCGCCACGGGTGGTGCCCAGCAGTTTGCCGGCCGCGTCGCGATCATAGCTCCAGCTGCGCGTCTCCCAGCTGCCGTAGCGTGCGCCCAGTACCGCCATCAGCGGGTCGGCCAGCTGCAGGCGCGCGGCCACATAGGCGGCGCGCTGCTTGAGCTCATCGCGCGAGGACAGCCAGTTGTAACGATTGACCTGCAACGGTGCGACATCACCGGTCCAGTGGCGCCAATCCGGCACCTTGTCGTAGCCATCGGGGTAATCGAAGTCCGAAGCCGGCACTTCGCCCTTGCGCACCGACTGGCCGAGGCCGACCACCAGTTCGTGCTCGCGGCCGAACAACTTGAACGGGCCGCCGGCATTGACGTCGAACACCTGCATGTCGCCGCGTTCGCCAAACGCACCGATGTAGGCGACCACGCCGGTGCCGTCCGGGCGCGGGTAGCCCGCAGCGCCGTACCAGACGTTGCCTTCGGTCTCGCGCTTGGAGCGGGTGTAGCTGGCCTTGATTGCCCAGTCGTGGCCCAGGCTTTGTTCAAGCCGCGCGAATGCGGTCTTCTCCACAATCGGCCAGCGGCTCCAGCGCGCCGAGAAATTGGTCGAACGCGGCAAGTTGGCCGGCTTGCCATCGACGCCCCAGTACGGCACCACACCCCAGGTAACGCCCGAGGTTTCCGGGGATTGGTATTCGTAGCCAACTTCCAGCAAGGTGCTGTCGCTGAGGTCAGCCTGGACGATGCCGTAGAACACATCCTTGTCCAGCTTGTAGACGTCGCGGAAGGAATCGCTCTGCTGCTTGGCAACGACCATGCGCGCGCGCACGCGGCCATCCAATGCAACCGGGCCACCGATATCCGCTTCCAGACGCTGGTTGCCCCAGCGCCCGAACATCAGGTTCGCGCTCATCGCGAATTCGTCGGTTGGGCGCTTGCGCACGTAGTTGATGGTGCCCGACGGATCACCGGCGCCGGTGGTCAAGCCGGTGGCGCCGCGGACCACCTCGATGCGGTCGTAGATGACGCTGTCGTTGTTGGTCTTGATGTAGCCGCCGAAGGTATTGAGCATGCCATCAACCTGGAAGTTGTTGATGGTGTAGCCACGCGAGACGAAGCTGATGCGCTCGCTGTCGGTCACCGCGACGTGCACGCCGGTTACCTGGCCCATCACATCGGACATTGCATACAGGCCCATGTCATCCAGGCGCTGGCGGGTCAGCACCGTGACCGACTGAGGGGTGTGGCGCAGCGACAGATCCAGCTTGGTGGCGGTACGCGCCTGCTTCACCGTGTACGAGGTGGGGATGTCGGCATCGGCAACGACTTTCACCGTGTCCAGGTTGGTGGCCGAGGCGGGCGCTGCTTCTTCGGCAAATACCGGCATTGCAGCACTGGACAGGGCAATCGAAAGCGCGATGGCCAGCAGTGCAGGCTGCGGCAGGGTGGGGCGGGAGGGCATGTTGGATTCCTGTTGGGCGAAGGGTTTGCCAACCACAGGAGTCGCGCACGACGCAGCCCGCACGATGCGTGGATGCCCCGGGTGTACCGCTCCCGCCAGTTGGCCTGCATGCACGGCGCGGCCTGCCAGGGCGCGCGGCGTCAGTTTGGATATCGGGGGTACACGGGGCGTGGCGGAACGATGCGAAGCATCCGTGCCGCACGAGGCTGGGCGTACTGCCTAGGTGCTAACGATAATTGTTCGCATTTGATTAAGCAAGCTGATGTGTCCGTGTGCTGTTGGCAATCGCGATGTGATTGCGGGCTGTGATGCGATGCCGGCTTCGCGGCTTACGCCGCTCCCACATATGTCGCCGGAGATTTGTAGGAGCGGCGTAAGCCGCGAAGCTGGCTAACCTGCAATCGCGCGCATCCGCTGCAATCATCAGATGCGGCTGGCTTTTGTCGGATGCTGAAAGTGCTTCGACCTGTTGCGGTACTGGCTTCGCGGCTTACGCCGTTCCTACAGATGTCGCCGAAGGTTTGTGGGAGCGGCGTAAGCCGCGAAGCTGGCTTGGCTGCAATCGCCCGTATCGGTTGCAATCATCAGATGCGGCTGGCATTCGTCGGATGCTGAAAGTGCTTCGACTTGTTGCGGTACTGGCTTCGCGGCTTATGCCGCTCCCACAACAGATGTCGCCGGAGATTTGTGGGAGCGGCGTCAGCCGCGAAGCTGACTAATCTGCAGTCGCGCGCATCGGTTGCAATCACGAGATGCAGCTGGCATTCGTCGAGTGCTGAAAGTGCTTCAACCTGTTGCAGCCCCGGCTTCGCGGCTTACGCCGCCCCTACAACGCTGCGGACCTAGAATTTCAGCCAGCCGGTCAGCGCATGCAGCAGCAGGCCGATCAGGCCGCCTACCAGGGTGCCGTTGAAACGGATGTACTGCAGGTCGCGGCCAACGCTCAGCTCAAGTTGCTCGACCAGCTTCTTTTCGTCCCAGGCCTTTACGGTCTGCGCGATATGGCTGGTGACGCCACTGCGCAGGCGATTGGTCAGCTTTTCCGCGCCGGCCAGCATGTGCTGGTTGAGCGCGTCGCGCAGGGCGGGGTCGTTGCCGATGGTCGTGCCCAGCTTGCCCAGGCTGCGTTCCAGGTGGCCCGCCAATACCGAATCCTCGCGCGACAGATCAGCCCGCAGATATTCATGCACGCGCTGCCACAGGCCCTGCACATATTCCTGCACTGCCGGGTGGTCGATCACCTGCTGCTTGAGTGCATCAACTTTGGCCGCCAGGGCCGGGTCTTCGCGCAGGCGGCGCATGTAGTCACCCAGCCACAATGCATAGTCCTGGCGCAGCGGGTGCTCGGGTTGCGAGAGGATGGCCTGCAGTTCTTCCAGCCCGGCGCGTGCCAGGCGGTCGGCCAGTGAATCACCGATCTCGTCGATCGGTTTTACCCAATCCACGGTGCTGGCCAGCTTCGGCCATTCCTTGCGGATGTAACGCACGATCAAGGCCGAGGCCTGCTGTCGCACCTTGTCGTTGTCCAGCCAGTGGGCGACGCGGGTAAGCCCTTCGTCGAGCACCCGCTGGTGGCGGTTGTCGGCGGTCAGTAGCCCAAGCAGTTCGCCGGCGGTGGCCGCTGCGTTCCACTGCCGCAGCTGGGCCACCACAAAGCCCTGGATGGAGCGGCGCACTGCCGCCTCATCGAGCAGATCCAAGGCCTGCACCGTCCAGCCGCGCGCCATGCCGGCCAGCATTTTTGCCTGCGCTGGTTGCGCCAGCCATTCGCCAAGACGGGTGGCGGGATCGAACACTTTCAGCTTGGCCAGCAGTGTTTCCGGTTCCAGGAAGTGATCGCGCACGAATACCGCCAAGCTGTCGGCGATGCGTTCCTTGTTGCGCGGGATGATGGCCGTGTGCGGAATGGGCAGGTTCAACGGCCGCCGGAACAGCGCCACCACCGCAAACCAGTCGGCCAACGCACCGACGGTCGCCGCCTCACAGAACGCCCCCACCCAGGCCCAGATGCCGCGCTCGCCGTTGATGTGGCTGACAACGAAGCCGGCCAGCATCGCCAGCAGCATGGCCACGGCGTACAACTTGAGGCGACGCAGTTGGGCGCGGCGCGGGTCGTCCTGGGGGCTCACGGCTTATTCGTTGTCCTTGTCGCTCACCGCGCGGCGGAAACAGTGGTTGCCGGCCGGGTGCGCCCATTCGCTGGCGCGGCCGGCCTGTGGGCCATCGGCGCTGCTGGTGTCGAACTGCGCGCACAGCTCGTAGTGGGTGGCGTCCAGGGTGCGATAGCGGTAGTCGGGGCCACCGGCCGGGTCCTTGTAGGTCAGCACCATGCCCGGCTGCGCTGCCAGGGCGAGGATGTTGGGCGGCAGCGCGTCGTTCTCGCGCCAGTAATTTTGGGCAGCGGTCTCCAGCGTCCGCAGATGCGACAGGCGCGCCTCATCCAGGCGCTTGAGCCGCTGCTGCGACGGTGAATCGATGACCCAGACCCCGGCTGCAATTGCAGCCGCAGTGACGATGCCGGTCGCCCAAAGGACGCGGGTGCCCCAAGCGGTACGGCTCATGCCTCCACCTCCTCTTGGCGTAGATCCCACAGGTAGTACGAAAACACGGTGCCAGCGATCACGCCGACCACCAGTACCTTGAGCACGAAGCGCAGGCTCAGCTCGCCGCTCAGCAGGTTGTAGACCAGTGCGGTGAGATCGCCGATCAGGACCGTGGCGGCGACGAACAGGGTCAGATAGGTGAGCCAGCGGCGCACCGGTGACAAACGCTTGATCGGGTGCTTGTCCACGTCGCGGCTGACGCGATGGGCGGCGAAGGCGAACACCGGGAAGGCGATCACCAACGCCGAGATCGCCCAGCGGATGCCGCCGCTCAGGCGCAGCAGCTGCCAATCGGGGTCAGTCGGATCGGGCAGCGCGTACTGGATCAGCTGGAACAACAGGCTGCCCAGGTTCCAGGCGAAGAAGTACAGCGTGCTGAACAGCACCAGGTAGGCAAAGGCTTCGCGCGCCGATAGCGAGGCGCGTGGGCGCGGCACCGGCAGCGGGAAGTCCACCTCGGCCCAGCCATCCAGCACGCCGCTGATCTGCTGCTCGCTCCAGCCGGCGGCCAGCAAGGCGCTGCTGACCTGCTGGCGACTGTGGCCGCGCATCAAGGCGTCGCGGACGAAGGTTTCAAGTTCCGGGGAGGCCGAGGCCATCACATGCTCCTTGCAGGGATGACCGCAGCCTAGGGTGCCGGCTCAGGTCAATCAAGCGTCGGTCGGTTCTTCGACCTGGGAGGCCAGCATGCGCGCACGCAGGGCATCCAGTTCCATGCGCAAGGCCTGGTTCTCGCCGGTGAGCGAGGCCACGCGCTGGCGCAGGGCCTGAACTTCGGCGCTGTCGACGGCGCCGTCCAGGCCATCGGCTTCGGCCATGCTCAGCGGCTGCGACTCGTCGTCGGCATCTTCGCGCGCCGCCTTCGGCTTGCGCTTGGCGTCACGCACGCGCTTGGCGGCCTGCTTCAGCTCGTCCTTGCCGCCGCGTGCAGCGGCACGCTGTTCATCCTCGGGCAGGCTGGCCACGGTGGCTGCCGCGCTGAGCGAGATCGCGCCCACCCGCATGGCTTCGATCACCTCGGCGGTGGCGTGATCGTGGATCTTCTCGATCATCGTCACCTGGCTGGGGCTGAGCTTGGCTTCGCGGGCCAGATCGGCCTTGGACAGCTTGGGTGCCGGATCCCACGGTGGGCTGTCGTTGTCGGCTGCATCGCTGGGCGCTGCCTCACCCTCGCTCTCGCGGCGCAGCTGTTCCTGCTCGCTGCGGCGGCGGGTTTCCAGGATGTCGCGCTTGCGCAGGGCCAGCACGCCGCGCTGGTAGTCCGACACGCTGCGGCGGCCCAAGTGCTGCTCGATCATCCACAGATGCACATCGTCCATCGACTTGAAGCGGGTGTTCTGCACGGTATTGAACGCAATGCCGTGCTTGGAGCAGATGCCGTAACGGTTGTGGCCGTCGATCAGCACGTCGCCCCACAGCACCAGCGCGTCGCGGCAGCCCTCGGCCAGCAGACTGCGCTCCAGCGCGTCGTGCTCGTCCTGCGTGAGCGGATCGATATAGGCCTTGAGTTCTTCGTTGACGATGATGTCCATGAGAGCTGCCAAAAACGTGGAGCGGCATTGTGAAGCCCGCAGGGGCCACGGCCAACCCTTGCATTTACCGGAAATAACAGGTCCATGTCGGCGCGCTACGGTGGCCGGCGTACCATCAAGGCCTGCTGCAACGTCTTCGTCACAAGGAAAACCTGCATGAACAGCCCGCATATCCGTGAACAATGGCAGGCGTTGGCCGACGGCCTGTCGCTGCGCACCCGCGCGTTCATCAACGGCCAATATGTTGATGCGGCCTCCGGCGCCACCTTCGACTGCATCAGCCCGATCGATGGGCGGGTGCTGGGGCAGGTTGCCGATTGCGGGCAGTTGGACATCGACCATGCGGTGGCAGCGGCCCGCCGCAGTTTCAGCGCCGGCCATTGGGCCGGGTTGAAGCCGGTCAAGCGCAAGCTGGTTTTGCTGAAGCTGGCGGCATTGGTTGAACAACACGCCGATGAACTGGCCGTGCTGGAAGCGTTGGACATGGGCAAGCCGGTTGCCGAAGCACGCCGCGTCGATATCGGCGGCGTGATCCGCTGCATCCAATGGACGGCCGAAGCGGTGGACAAGCTCTATGGCGAGGTGGCGCCCACCGGCGCCAACGAACTGGGCCTGATCACTCGTGAACCATTGGGTGTGGTCGGCGCCATCGTGCCGTGGAATTTCCCGCTGTTGATGGCCGCATGGAAGATTGCGCCGGCACTGGCGGCGGGCAATTCCGTGGTGCTCAAGCCGTCCGAGAAGTCGCCGCTGAGTGCCTTGCGCTTTGCTGAGCTGGTAGCCGAAGCCGGTGTGCCGGAGGGCGTGTTCAATGTGGTGCCAGGCAATGGCAAGAATGCAGGCGAGCCGCTGGCCTTGCATATGGACGTGGATGGCCTGGTGTTCACCGGCTCGACTGCGGTGGGCAAGCGCCTGCTGCAATGTGCCGGCCTGTCGAACATGAAACGTGCCTACATGGAATGCGGCGGCAAGAGCCCGAACATCGTATTTGCCGATGCGCACGATCTGGACAAGGCGGCAGCGGCAGCGGCCGCTGCGATTTTCTACAACCAGGGCGAGGTATGCACGGCGGGCTCGCGCTTGCTGGTGGAGCGTTCGATCAAGGATGCGTTTGTTGCCAAGGTCATTGAGCACGGGCGGCATATGCAACCGGCGCACCCGTTCGAGCCCAAGGCGGCGATGGGTGCGATGGTGGACGAAGCGCAGGCCCAGCGGGTGCTCGGCTACATCGAACAGGGCACGGCTGAAGGCGCGCGTCTGCTGCTCGGTGGCAAGCGCGCCGAGGTGGTTGCAGGTGGCTGCTACATCGAGCCGACCGTGTTTGATGAGGTAAGCCCGCAGCAGCGGATTGCACGCGAGGAAATTTTTGGGCCGGTGCTGTCGGTGATCGCGTTTGACGGTGAGCAGCAGGCCTTGCAGCTGGCCAACGACACCGAGTACGGCCTGGCTGCCGGTGTGTGGACGCGCGACATTTCGCGCGCACACAGGGTTGCACGCGGGCTGCGCGCGGGTAGCGTGTGGGTCAACTATTGGGACGGCGGTGACATGACCGCGCCGTTCGGTGGCTACAAGCAATCGGGCAACGGCCGCGACAAGTCGCTGCATGCCTTCGACAAGTACACCGAGATGAAGGCGACCTGGATCAATCTGGAAGGCTGATCTGTTTCCCAACCTCCCCCTTGGCTACGCCAAAGGGGAGGGGTGTTGCATGCAGTGCTGCTCTGCTCCCTCCCTTTCGCGCAGCGAAGGGGAGGGCTGGGGAGGGGTTGGCTTCATAGCTTGTGCTCACGCTTTTTAAACGTCACACGCAACAGCAAAAGCTACCCCCTCCCAACCTCCCCCTTGGCTGCGCCAAAGGGGAGGGGCGTTGCATGCAGTGCTGCTCTGCTCCCTCCCTTTCGCGTAGCGAAGGGGAGGGCTGGGGAGGGGTTGGCTTCATAGCTTGTGCTCACGCATTTGAAGCGTCACATGCAACAGCAAAAGCTACCCCCTCCCAACCTCCCCCTTGGCTACGCCAAAGGGGAGGGGCAGTGCATGCAGCGCTGCTCTGCTCCCTCCCTTTCGCGTAGCGAAGGGGAGGCGTGATGCATCACGGTTGCGCTAAGCGCGCATCAATCTTTTTCCTGCGCCACCACCGCACCGGTTGCCGGGTCCAGACGGACCTCCACCTTCTCGCCATTGGCAGTCCGGCCCTTGGCCTTCCACATGCCGTCGTCCAGCTTGACGTCGCTGACGCCGATATAGCCGGCGCTGGAAAGCTGCGCACGGATATCAGCCTCGCTCAATTGCGAAACCGCTTTGTCCGGATACACCGTGCCGGTGCGCGGGTCGAGCTTCACGTCGACCTTCTTGCCATCGGCGCTGGTCGCATCGGCCTCCCACATGCCGTCATCGAACTTGACGTCCTTGACGTTGGTATAGCCCTGCGCCTCCAGCTGTGCACGCACCTGCGGGGCGGTCAAGGCATCCTGGGCCTGGGCGATACCGGCGCCGGCCAAGGTCAGAGCGGCGGCGAACATGGCAGTGCGTAGCGGTCGGTTGTTCATGGGTCTGCTCCTTCGGGTTCATTGCGCATCTGGCGCAGCAGCAACCCTACCGTCGACTACCTGTATACCTCCGTGAATTGCCGCGATGTGGCGTTGGCGCAATCGGCTGCGGTTAATCGATGTGCACGGGAACGCAAGAAAGTGTTCGCAGAGCGTTTCATGGCGTGTGCAGCACGTCACCTTGTGCCGCCGTGCAGAACCCCGCAAGCCTCAACGCCGGCAACGCGCACTTTCCTGCAGCAAGGCGCTGCGCAGGGCTGCACGGTCGCCCTCGCTCACCGCATTCTGGAAATAGTTCACCTCGCTTCGGCTGAGGCTGCAGGGGTCAATTTCGTAGCCGGGCGGCCAAAAGCCCAGGGAACTGGCCACGCCCTGGATCATCTGGCGCGGGCTCATCTGCGGCCGCAGGCGGAAGTAGCGCGGCGCGTGGCGAAACGCCGGGTCGTTGTTGAGCCGGCGGAAAGGCTGTTGGGCGAACGTCTCCGCGCTCAGCGCAGCGCCGGCTCGGCCAGCGTCGGGTATGCGAAGGTCCAAGGGCGGCGGTGACGGGCTGGCCGTCGCCTGCTCGACGGCGATGGGCGGCAGTTGCGACGGTGATTGCTGCGCCCGCGATTGTGCTGTTTGGCGGGAGCGTCGGCCTGGCTGGCTGCATGCGTGGTTTTCAGCGGCGGCGGCACAGGCCGTGGCGGCAGCCAGCGCAGGCTGGTGCGCGGCCCGTTGTCGGTGGGGCGGGGCTGGCGCGGCTGCAGCAGCCATAACGCGATGGCCGCATGCACCGCGATGACCACCAACGCTGCGCCCAGGTGTGGGAAAGATCTGGAAATTGCCGACATCACCAGTGCATCCATGCGGAGGGTGCTGTTGTGACCGCAAGTTGCACCAATAGGTTCCGCCGGCCCGGCCTGGCCTGGGCCGGTCCAGGAACGACGGTGTCGGCTGCAACCAATTGGCAGCGGCGGCAGCGGTGCATGGCAGACTGCCAGCACTCTTTCTTCCGCTACGCCCATGTCCGCTGCCGCCAGCTCCGCCCCTTTGAACTCTCCGCGCCGGGTACTGGCGGCCAGCCTGATCGGCACCACCATCGAATTCTTCGATTTCTACATCTACGCCACGGCGGCGGTGCTGGTGTTCCCCAAACTGTTCTTCCCGGAGAGCAGCAGCGATGCGGCGCTGCTGCAGTCGCTGGCAACCTTCGCGGTGGCGTTCATCGCACGGCCGGTGGGCTCGGCGGTATTCGGCCATTACGGCGACCGGATCGGGCGCAAGGCCACGCTGGTCGCGGCCCTGCTGACCATGGGCCTGTCGACGGTGGCCATCGGCCTGCTGCCGACCTATCACGACATCGGGGTGGCCGCGCCGCTGCTGCTGGCGCTGTGCCGGTTCGGCCAGGGCCTGGGGCTGGGCGGGGAATGGGGCGGTGCGGTGCTGCTGGCGACCGAGAATGCGCCGCCCGGCAAGCGCGCCTGGTACGGAATGTTCCCGCAATTGGGTGCGCCGCTGGGCTTCCTGTTGTCGGCCGGTACCTTCCTGTTGCTGGGGCGGGTACTGGATGACGCCAGCTTCCTGGCCTGGGGCTGGCGGGTGCCGTTCATTGCCAGTGCGCTGCTGGTGATTGTTGGCCTGTGGGTGCGCTTGAACATCCGCGAGACGCCCGATTTCCAGAAGGCTCTTGAACAGGGCCAGCGGGTGCGCCTGCCGATACGCGAGGTGCTGCTAGGCCATGGCTTTGCGGTGCTGGCCGGTACCTTGGCGGCGTTTGCCACCTTCGTGCTGTTCTACCTGATGACGGTCTTCACGCTGGGCTATGGCACTTCGACATTGGCCTATGCGCGCGAGGATTTCCTGCTGCTGCAGATGGTCGGCATCCTGTTCTTCGCTGCCGGCATACCGTTGGCTGCGCTGTATGGCGATCGTCATGGAACGGTCAAGGCGATGTTGTGGGCGACGGCGGGCATCTTCGTGTTTGGCTTGTTGTTCCAGCCGCTGTTCCAGGCGGGGCATCCGTGGCAGGTGCTGTTGTTCCTGTCGGTGGGCCTGTTCCTGATGGGCCTCACTTACGGCCCCTGCGGCACCATGCTGGCCGGCCTGTATCCGGTGCAGGTGCGCTATACCGGCGCCTCGCTGTCGTTCAATCTGGCCGGCATCCTGGGCGCGGCACCGGCGCCGTATGCGGCAACCTGGTTGGCCGGCAAATTCGGCATTGCTGCTGTCGGCGGCTATCTATGCGTTACCGCGCTGCTGACCGGCCTTGCCCTGCTGGCGATCAACCGCCACCAGCGCGGGGTTGCCGCAGGAACGCCGTAAGTCGCGACTACCGCCAATCCCACACAGATCGGCAACGTGTGCGCCTTGCGGCGTGCCTGCGGCAGAAAACCCGGGAGCAACGCTTGCGGCATCTGCAACGATGCCGGCAAACGCGCTGTTCCCGCAAACAAGGACTCAGTGGAACAGGCGCTTCAAGGTGCGTCCCAGCCAGCTGCCTTCCTGATGGTCACGGGCAAACTGGTTGAGGTGGCGTTTCACGTGCTCGGCATAGGCCTTGTCGTCGCCACGGATGTGGTTGAACAGCCAGCGTGACAGCATGTTGCGCAGTTCATCGGTGACGTCCTCACCGGCCTGGAAACGCATGCGGTATTCGGAGACGCGTTTGCCGAACACTTCATGCACGCGCTTGTGCGCGGCGCAGAACGGGTAGCCGGCCTCTTCCATCAATTCTTCTTCAAAGGCGAAGTGCGACATGGTGTAGTCCACCAGTTCGTCGATGACTTCCGCCACCGCGATGCGTTCGAGGTTTTTCTGTGCAACGTGCAGGTGATTGAGCATCTCCACGATGCGCATGTGCTGGTGGTCGATGACCTCCACGCCCGTATTGAGATCGTCCTGCCAAACCAGTAATGCCACCGCCACTTCTCCCCATGTGTGCTTTGAGCAGCACTGTAGGGAGCGGGCCGGGCAGGCGCGTTGATCTGGATCAATGCCGGGTTTTCAACGCGTTTTTCGTTCAGATCGCGGGGCGCGATCAGTGTGTATCGCTGCTGCAGATACGGTTGCGCCCGCCGGCTTTGGCCAGGTAGAGCTGGCGGTCGGCTTCGGTGATGAGCTGATGCAGGTTGCCGCTGCGCAGCGGCATGCGGCAAACGCCGATGCTGACGGTCATGCTCAAGGTGTTGTCGCCGAATGGCAGGCGCAGGCTGGCCACCGCCTGTCGCATCTGTTCAAAATGCGCTGCGCTGGCGGCTGCATCCAAGCCGCTTACCATCAGGCAGAATTCCTCACCGCCAAAGCGCGAGCTGATGTCATGCGCGCGGGTATTGGCCTGCAGTACCGAGGCGACGGCGCGGATGGCCTGGTCGCCGGCCTCATGGCCGAGGCTGTCGTTGATGTGCTTGAAATGGTCGATATCAATCATGGCCACCGCCACCATGCCGCCATTGTTGATGGCGCTGAGCTGGCGCTGGCTTTGTTCCAGAAAGCTGCGGCGATTGGGCAGGCCGGTCAGGAAATCGCGGGTAGCCAGATCCTGCAGCGTGCCGATCAGCTCCAGCTGGTCCACGTTCTGCGAGACCCGGCAGAAGAATTCCTCGCGCGAGAAGGGCTTGCGCAGGAAGTCATTGGCGCCGTTCTTGAGGAAGCGCGGGATAAGCGAGGGATCCGAATTGCCGGAGATGCCGATCACCGCCACCTTGTCGCGCGCACGCATGGCGCGCAGCCGGCGGGTGAGTTCCACGCCCTGCATGCCAGGCATTTCTTCATCGACGATGACCAGCCGGATGGCCGGGTCGGCTTCGATCGCACGCAGTGCCGAGGCGCCGTCATCGGCCTCGATGACGTGGTAGCCATACATCGTCAGCAAGGCGGCGGCATAGGCGCGGGCAGACGGCGAATCGTCCACCACCAGGGCGGCGATGCGCCGGTTGCGCTCCATGCGCTGCACCAGCCAGACCAGGTAATCGATGCTGCCGGGGGTGTTCTTCAGGACGTAGTCGATGATCTGTTGCTGCAGCACGCGCTTGCGCAGGTCCTCGTCATAGACCCCGCTGACCACGATGGTCGGCAGCCCGCGGTTGACGAAATACTGCACCACCTGGTCGCGGTCGCCATCGGCCAGCACCAGCCCGGTCAGTACCAGAAACCAGCCCTCCTCACGATCCAGCAGTTCACCGGCCTCAGCCAGGCTGGAAGCAACGCTGACCGGCAGCTCCAGCCGTTGCTCGATGGCCTCGCGTAGCATCGTGGTGAAGGTGCGTGAATTCTCTACGAGCAGGATGCGTTGCGGCAGCGGCGTGATCGACGGGCTGTCGAACGCGAGCTGCGGCGGGTTGGCCAGAGTTGTGAGAGTAGGGAGCATCGGAACGTGTAACGGCAGCTGGCGTAAGAACTTGAGGCGAAGCGCACGTCGCGGTTGCCGCACCGACGTGAAGGCCGGTCTTCACAAGCTGGTCGAAATTGCCGCTTGTCGCCCTCGGCCGCGTCCAGGTCTTACCAGAGCAGGTCGCGCAGCTTGTACCAGGACATGGCAGCCACCAGTAAAGGCATGCGCAGGGCCTTGCCGCCGGGGAACACGCCATGCGGGATGCGTTCGAACACATCCAGGCGCTGCGCCTGGCCAGCAATGGCGGCAGCGATCACTTCGCCGGCCAGGCCGGTGCTGGCAACGCCGTGGCCGGAGAAACCCTGGGCGAAATACACATTCGGGGTGATCCGGCCCCAATGCGGGGCACGGTTGCGGGTGATGTCGATATAGCCGCCCCACACGTATTCCATTTCGACGTCGGCCAGCTGCGGGAATACCCGGCGCATGCGTCGGGTCATGCTGGCGCGCAGGCCTGGCGGGGGCAGTGCGGAGTAGTTGGCCTGGCCACCGAACAACAGGCGGTGGTCGCGGCTGAGCCGGAAGTAGTCCAGCGCCCAGTTCACATCGGCCACGGCCATGTCGTTGCGGATCAGTGCGCGTGCGCGCTCGGCGCCGAGCGGCTGGGTGGCGCCGATATAGGTGCCGACCGGCATCATCCGGGTTTCCAGCTCGGGCGCGATGCCCTGCAGCCAGGCGTTGCCGGCCAATACGACGAAATCGGCATCGACGCGACCGTGCTCGGTGATCAGCGCCGGCTGCCCACCACGCTGCAGGCGGGTGACCGGTGAATATTCGTGCAGGGTGACGCCGGCGGCCTCCGCCGCCTGGGCCAGGCCCTGCGCATAGGCCAAGGGATGAAGGTGGCCGCTGGCGGGGTCGTACATCGCGCCCAGGTAACGGTCGCTGGCCAGCTCCTGCCGCAGCCGCGGGCGGTCCCACCATTCCAGCGGATAGTCGTAGCGCTGTGCCATGCGCTCGATGTCGGCACGCAGGGCGCGCTCCTGGCGCGGGTGGATGGGCACGCTGGCATGGCCGTCACGCCAGTCGCAGTCGATACCGTGGCGGGCGATGCGCTGCTTGAGCATGTGCATGCCGTCGCGCGAGAAATCAAACAGCAGCCGTGCATCGTCGTCACCGATCAGCGCTTCCAGCGTGTCCTGTTCGCAGCCGTAGCCGACGATGGCCTGGCCGCCATTGCGGCCGGAGGCGCCCCAGCCGATCCGCTCGGCCTCCAGGACGGTGACCTTGTAGCCTTTTTCGGCCAGGGCCAACGCGGCCGTCAGGCCGGTGTAACCGGCGCCTAGCACAGCCACGTCGGCACGCGCCTGGCCACGCAGCGGTGCATGCGCGGCAAGCTCGGGTTGACTGGCGGCATACCAGCTTGGCGGGTAAACAGGTGCAGCGGGGTCCACGGACATCAGGCCGAATCAGGGGTGGGCAGTGTAGCGACCCCGGCGTATGCGGCGCGCGCAGGCGGGGAACAGCCGGCATAGTGTGCCCGGTACAAGTTGAATGACAGATGGCGCTTGGTTGCCTAATCGGCGGGGCAGGGGTAGCGTGCTAACACGTCTCACGAGCTTCACCCATGGCCAGCCTGCCGCTGGTCGGCTTGCCTACCGACAGCAAACCGATCGGCCCCCATCCTTTCCTTGTGGTCGGTGAAAAGTACGTGCGCGCCGTTGTTGATGGTGCGCAGGCCACCCCACTGGTGCTGCCGCTGCTGCAACCGCCGCTGCCGGCGGGGGATTGGTTGGCCACGCTGGATGGCCTGTTGTTGACCGGTGCCACCAGCAACATCGAACCGCACCACTACGGCGGTGGCGACAGCTGGCCGGGTAATCCGCATGATCCGGCGCGTGATGCCAATGTATTCGGGCTGATTCCGCAGGCACGTGCGTTGGGCATGCCGATCCTGGCCATCTGCCGTGGTTTCCAGGAACTCAATGTCGCCTTTGGCGGCAGCCTGCATCCCAAGGTGCATGAAGTGCCCGGTCTGGCCGATCATCGTGAAAACCCGGCGTCATCGTTGGATGTGCAATATGGGCCGGCGCACGCGCTGCAGTTGCAACCGGATGGTCTGCTGGCCGGCATTGCCGGCGGCAACGAGGTGATGGTCAACTCGGTGCACGGGCAGGGCGTGGCTCGCCTGGGCGAGGGCTTGCAGGTCGAGGCGCGCGCGCCCGATGGCCTGATCGAAGCGTTTCGTGGCAGCGGCCCGTCGTTTTTGTTGGGCGTGCAGTTCCACCCGGAATGGCGGGTTGTTGAAAATCCGTTCTATCTGGGCATTTTCAAAGCCTTCGGCGAGGCCTGTCGCCGCTATCGGTTACACAAACAAGTTGGTTCCCCATGACTTCGCGCCCCCGCTCACGCAATACCGCCGCCGACGTACAGGAAGAAAGCTCGTTGCTGCGCTGGCTCAAGGAGCGGCACATCACCGAGGTGGAATGCCTGGTGCCGGATATCACCGGCAATGCGCGCGGCAAGATCATTCCCGCCGACAAGTTCTCGCACGACTACGGTACGCGGCTGCCGGAAGGTATTTTCGCCACCACGGTGACCGGCGATTACCCGGACGACTACTACGAACTGACCTCGCCGGCCGACGCGGACATGATCCTGCGCCCGGACCCGGATACCGTACGCATGGTGCCCTGGGCCACCGATCCGACCGCGCAGATCATCCACGATTGCTACACCAAGAGCGGCCTGCCGCATGAGTTGGCGCCGCGCAACGTGCTGCGGCGCGTGCTGGCAGCCTACGAGGAACTCGGACTGAAGCCGGTGGTGGCGCCGGAGCTGGAGTTCTTCCTGGTGCAGAAGAACACCGACCCTGATTTCCCGCTGTTGCCGCCGGCTGGCCGTTCCGGCCGCCCGGAAACCGCGCGCCAGTCGTACTCCATCGATGCGGTCAACGAGTTCGACCCCATCCTCGACCTGATGTACGACTACTGCGATGCGATGAAGTTGGACGTGGACACCTTGATCCACGAATCCGGCGCCGCCCAGCTGGAGGTCAACTTCACCCACGATGATGCGATGTCGCTGGCCGACCAGGTGTTCCTGTTCAAGCGCACCATGCGCGAGGCGGCGCTGCGCCACGGCATCTATGCCACCTTCCTGGCCAAGCCGATGGAAACCGAGCCTGGCAGCGCCATGCATATCCACCAGAGCCTGGTGCGCGTGTCCGATGGCCAGAACGTGTTTGCTGGCAACAACGAAGGTGAGTACAGCGAGACCTTCGACAATTATCTGGCTGGCCTGCAGAAATACGTTCCGGCGGCGATGGGCTTCTTCGCGCCGAACGTGAATTCCTACCGCCGGCTGGTATTTGGTGAAGTTTCGCCCAGCAATGTGGAGTGGGGCTTCGACAACCGCACCTGCGGACTGCGTGTGCCGATGGACAGCCTGGAAAACAACCGCGTCGAAAGCCGCTTTGCCGGCTCCGACGCCAATCCCTATCTAGCGATGGCGGCGACGCTGGCCTGTGGCCTGCTGGGTATCCGCGAGAAGCTCAAGCCGACCCCCTCGATCAGCGGCAACGCCAAGGAACTGGGCTACGAACTGCCGCGCTCGCTGGGTGAATCGCTGGACGGGCTGGAAGTCTGCGACGCGCTGCAGGAGCTGCTGGGGCGCCGGTTCTGCCGCGCCTATGTCTCGGTGAAGCGCAAGGAATACGAGACCTTCTTCCGCGTGATCAGCTCGTGGGAGCGAGAGTTCCTGCTGTTGAATGTCTGAGTGCAAGGCTTGTCTCCCTCCCTTTTGCGCAGCAAAGGGGAGGGCCGGGGAGGGGTAAGCTCTGCTCTGGCTGTTGCAATAGTGGCTTCGCGGCTGACGCCGCTCCTACAGCTTGTCTCCCTCCCTTTTGCGCAGCAAAGGGGAGGGTTGGGGAGGGGTTGGTTTTGTTGTTGCCTTTCAAGCATGGCCAGCTTCGCGGCTCACGCCGCTCCCACAACCCCTGCAGCCGCTTTCTACACACAATGGCGCCGCAGATGGGACAATATGCCACCTCCCGGCTTGGCCGGTCCCCCATACCGCTCCCGGATCACACTGGAGAACCCATGAATCTGCGCATTCTGACCGTTGGTGTCGCCATTTCCCTGCTTGCTGCCTGCGGCGGCAAGGAACCCGGCGCCAAGCCTGCTGAAGGCGGCGAGGCCAAGGTCCTCAACGTCTACAACTATTCGGATTACATCGCCGAAGACACCATCCCGAACTTCGAGAAGTCGACCGGCATCAAGGTCACCTACGACGTGTTCGACAGTGACGAGATGGTCGAGACCAAGTTGCTGACCGGTGACAGCGGCTACGACATCGTGGTGCCGACGCTGAACTTCTTCGGCCGCCAGATCCAGGCCGGCGTGTTCCTGCCGCTGGACAAGAGCAAGATCCCGAACCTGGCCAACCTCGACCCGGCGGTGATGCAGCGCATCGCCGGCCAGGACCCGGGCAACCAGTTCGGCGTGCCGTACATGATGGGCAGCACCGGCATCGGCTACAACGTGGCCAAGCTGAAAGAGCGTTTCGGCGGCAGCGCCGACATCGCCAACAGCTGGGACCTGGTGTTCAAGCCGGAAAACATCGCCAAGATGAAGGACTGCGGCGTGACCCTGCTGGATACGCCAGCCGACATGATCCCGGTGGCCCTGCATTACCTGGGCGAAGACCCGCACAGCGCCGACCCGGCCGTGCTGCAGAAGGCTGCCGACCTGCTCAAGTCGATCCGCCCGTACGTGCAGAACTTCCACTCCTCGCAGTACGTGGGTTCGCTGGCCAACGGCAGCACCTGCCTGGTGGTGGGCTGGTCGGGTGACATCATCCAGGCCCGTGACCGCGCCGAAGAAGCCAAGAATGGCGTGGAAGTGGCTTATTCCATTCCCAAGGAAGGCGCCCCGCAGTGGTTCGACATGCTGGCCATTCCCAAGGATGCCAAGCATCCGGGCAATGCCTATGCCTTCATCAACTACCTGCTGGAGCCGGAAGTCGCGGCCAAGAACACCAACGTGACCCACTACGCCAACCCGGTGAAGTCGGCGACCTCGCTGGTTGACCCTGCCATCCGTGACGACAAGACCATCTACCCGGCCGAAGACGTGGCCGCCAAGATGTTCACCTATGCGATCAACAGCCCGGAGACGGACAAGCTGTACACCCGCTTGTGGACCGAGGTTAAGACCGGTCGTTGATTTCAGGCAGCTCTAGCGTTTGATCCTTACAACGCCTCCCCTTGCGGGGAGGCGTTGTTGTTTGTGGCGTGCGCGGGGATGCGGTTGTCAGTGAAGATGGCGAAGCCAGTGCTTGGCTCCCTCCCTTTGGCGCAGCCAAGGGGAGGGTTGGGGAGGGGTAGGCGTTGTGGCCTTTCAGGCATTGCCAGCTTCGCGGCTGATGCTGGTCCTGCAATTTCTGCTGGGAACGCCCCTGCCGAGCATGGCTCGGCACTACAGTGCCGCCTGCAGGATGTAGCTTGGCTGGGCTTGTCTCCCTCCCTTGGCGCAGCCAGGGGAGGGGTAAGCTCTTGTGGCCTTTCAGCATTGCCAGCTTCGCGGCTGACGCCGCTCCCACAGCCCCAGCAGGTTCAATCGCCCCCAACCGCCACAGCCGGCGGTGTCGTCAGCAAAAATGGGGGGCTAAACTACGCTGGTTTGTTCATCTGCCTGCTTCCGGAGCCCTACATGCCCGTTGACGCCAAGCCAGAGGCCATCGCTTTGAACAGCGAGCCCGGCTACCTGTCCATTCGCGATCTGCGCAAGGAATTCGATGGCTTCGTCGCCGTCGATGACGTCAATCTTGATGTGCGCAAGGGCGAGATCTTCGCGCTGCTGGGAGGGTCGGGCAGCGGCAAGTCCACTTTGCTGCGCTGCTTGGCCGGCTTTGAAACGCCCACCAAGGGCAGCATCCTGCTCGATGGCCAGCCAATCACCGCGCTGCCACCCTACGAGCGGCCGATCAACATGATGTTCCAGTCCTATGCGCTGTTCCCGCACATGACGGTGGAGCAGAACATCGCCTTCGGCCTGAAACAGGACGGCATGGCCAAGGATGCCATCGCCCGCCGTGTCGGCGAGATGCTGGAGCTGGTGCAACTGGAGAAGCTGGGCAAGCGCAAGCCGCACCAGCTGTCCGGTGGGCAGCAACAGCGCGTGGCGCTGGCGCGCTCGCTGGCCAAGAGCCCCAAGCTGCTGTTGCTGGACGAGCCGATGGGCGCGCTGGACAAGAAGCTGCGCTCGAAGATGCAGCTGGAGCTGGTCAACATCATCGAGCAGCTGGGCGTCACCTGCGTGATGGTCACCCACGACCAGGAAGAAGCCATGACCATGGCCACCCGCATCGCGGTGATGGACCAGGGCTGGATCCAGCAGATCGGCAAGCCCGATGACATCTACGAGCAGCCGGCCAATCGCTTCGTGGCAGGCTTCATCGGCTCGGTGAATTCCTTCGAAGGCGTGATCGACGAAGACCTGCCCGAATACGTCACCGTGCGCACCGCCGATTTCCCGGCGCCGATCTACGTCGGCCACGGCATCACCGGTTACGAAGGCCAGCCGGTGGCGTTCGCGCTGCGCCCGGAGAAGGTCCATATCGCCAAGGAAGAGCCGGAAGGAGAGACCAACAAGGCGTTCGGCGTGGTCGAGGACATCGCCTATTTCGGCAGCCACTCGGTTTACCACGTGCGCCTGCCCAGTGGCGCCAAGATCCTGTCCAACTTCGCCAACATGAAGCGCTGGGACAGCGACGGCATCACCTGGAACGATGAAGTCTGGGTGTCCTGGGACGACAACGACGGCGTGGTGCTGACCTCATGAGCGCAACCAGCCCACTCACCCGCGGTTGGCGGCAGTGGCTGCCAGGTGCGCGCGCAGGTGTGATCGGCGTGCCCTACCTGTGGCTGCTGCTGTTCTTTGCGATTCCGTTCCTGATCGTGCTGAAGATTTCCTTCGCCAAGATGGCGGTGGCGATGCCGCCGTATACCTCCATCGTCGAATACGTGGACAACGCGTTCACGGTGAACCTAAATCTTGGCAACTACACCGCGCTGTTCACCGACAGCCAATACCTGTTCGCCTACCTGAGTTCGATCAAGATCGCGGTCATCTCGACGTTGTTGACCTTGCTGATCGGTTACCCGATGGCCTACGTGATCTCGCGGATGTCGCCGTCGGCGCGCAACATCGCGATGATGCTGGTGGTGCTGCCGTCGTGGACCTCGTTCCTGATCCGCGTCTACGCCTGGATCGGCATCCTCGACAGCAACGGCCTGATCAACCGAACGCTGATGAATCTGGGGCTGATCGACGAGCCGCTGCGCATGCTCTACACCCCGTTCGCGGCTTACGTTGGCATCGTCTACTGCTACCTGCCGTTCATGGTGCTGCCGCTGTACGCCAACCTGGTCAAGCTGGACAACCGCCTGCTGGAGGCTGCCTATGACCTGGGCGCCAAGCCTTGGCAGGCGTTCGCGCGCATCACCTTGCCGCTGTCGCGCAGCGGCATCATCGCCGGCTGCATGCTGGTGATGATTCCGGCGGTGGGCGAGTTCGTCATTCCGGAAATGCTGGGTGGCCCGGACACCTTGATGATCGGCCGCGTGTTGTGGGGCGAGTTCTTCAACAACCGCGACTGGCCGCTGGCCTCGGCGGTAGCCATCGTGATGCTGTTGTTGCTGCTGGTGCCCATCATCATCTTCAACCGGTCCCAGCAGCGTGAGCTGGAAGGGAAGCTGGCATGAGCATGACCCGGCGTAGTTCCTGGTTGGGTTGGAGCATCCTGTTGCTCGGCTTCGCCTTCCTGTACCTGCCGATCCTGTTGTTGATGGTGTATTCGTTCAACTCCTCGCGGCTGGCGACGGTGTGGGCGGGTTTCTCCACGCAGTGGTACGGCGAGTTGTTCCGCGACCGCCAGCTGCTGCAGGCGGCCTGGATCAGCCTCAAGATCGCATTCTGGACGGCGAGCGCATCGATGGTGATCGGCACCATGGCGGCAATGGCCATGACCCGCTTCAAGCGCTTCCCCAGCAAGACCCTGTTTGGTGCCTTGGTGACGGCGCCACTGGTGATGCCGGAGGTGATCATCGGCCTGTCGATCCTGCTGATGCTGGTATCGATGGGCGGGTTGTTCGGCCTGCCGTCCAAGGGCGTGGTGGCAATCTGGATCGCGCATGTGACCTTCACCATCTCCTTCGTGACGGTGGTGGTGTCCTCGCGCCTGCAGGAGCTGGACCGCTCGCTGGAAGAGGCAGCAATGGACCTGGGCGCGAACCGGGTCAAGGTGTTCTTCCTGATCACCTTGCCGATCATCGCGCCGGCGCTGATGTCGGGCTGGTTGTTGGCCTTCACCCTGTCGCTGGATGACGTGGTGATTGCCAGCTTCGTCGCCGGTCCCAGCTCGACCACGCTGCCGATGAAGATCTTCGCCTCGGTGCGCATGGGTGTGAGCCCGAAGATAAATGCCTTGGCCACGTTGATGGTGCTGGCAGTGTCGACCGTGGCAGTGCTCGGCTGGTGGATTTCGGCCCGCGCCGAAAAGCGCCGCCAGCGCGACATGCAGCTGGCCCTGCAGGAAAACGGCTGAGGTCTGAATGTAGTGCCGAGCCATGCTCGGCAGGGGCTTTACCAGCAATGCCATGTAGTGCCGAGCCATGCTCGGCAAGGGGCTTTCCCAGCAAATTGTCACCTTTGTGGGAGCGGCGTCAGCCGCGAAGCTGGCAGCGTTGAAATCACCCACATGGCGGCGATTTGATGAATCACCGGCTTCGCGGCTGACGCCGCTCCTACAACGATGGGTTACTGGCAAGGCCTCTGCCGAGCATGGCTCGGCACTACAGGTGAATCCCCCAGCCTCTGCCGAGCATGGCTCGGCACTACAGGCCTTCGCTGGGGATTTACCTGCGCGCAACATTCGCGGCGCTACCATTCCTGCATTCGTTGAATGCAGGTGAGTTCATGGCGTCGTATCAGACTATCAATCCCTTCAACGGCCAGGTCGTGCGCACGGTCGAGTTGATGACAGCAGCGGCCATCGAGCAGCGCCTTGCCGCAGCTGAATCGGCATTCCCGCGATGGGCGGCATTGTCGCTGGATCAGCGCGGTGACTATCTGCGCAATATCGCCGGCGGCCTGCGCGCGCGCGGTGATGACATCCAACGCACGATGACGGCCGAAATGGGCAAGCTGGGTCGCGAGGCTCTGGTCGAGATCGAGAAGAGCGCAGCGGCCTGCGAGTACTACGCCGACCACGCCGCAGACTACCTGAAGCCGCAGCCCATCCCCACCGAAGCCCAACGCAGCTATGTCATCTACCAGCCGATCGGTTGCGTGATGGCGGTGATGCCGTGGAATTTCCCGATCTGGCAGGTGATCCGTTTTCTTGCGCCGGGCTTGATGGCCGGTAACGTCGCCCTGCTCAAGCACGCCAGCAATGTGCCCGGCTGTGCCGATCTGTTGCGCGAGGTTGTCGCCGCTGCGGGCGTTCCGGAGGGCGTGTTCGACGTGCTGCATATCGACAACGACCAGGCGGCCGAGGTACTGCGTGACCGCCGGATCAAGGCGGTCACGCTGACCGGCAGCGAACGTGCCGGCCGCTCCATCGCCGCCAATGCCGGCGACCAGCTGAAGAAGTGCGTGATGGAGCTGGGCGGCAGTGATGCCTTCGTGGTGCTGGACGATGCCGACCTGGATCTGGCAGCGGCCGCCGCGGTGCGCTCGCGATTCGACAATGCCGGACAGACCTGCATTGCGGCCAAGCGCTTCATCCTGCTCGACTCGATTGCCAACGCATTTGTGGAACGGTATGTCGAAGCCGCACAGGCGCGGGTTTACGGCGATCCGCAGGATGAGGCAACTACCCTCGCGCCGATGGCACGCGCTGACCTGCGCGATGAGCTGCATAAGCAGGTACGCAGCAGCATCGACAAGGGTGCGAAGGTGTTGCTGGGCGGCGCGCCGGTTGCCGACAGCAATGCCGGCTACCAGGCCACGATTCTCGACAACGTTGGGCAGGGCATGCCGGCCTATGACGAGGAGTTGTTCGGGCCGGTGGCCGCGATCATCCGGGTCAAGGATGAAGCCGAGGCCGTGCGCGTTGCCAATGACACCAGCTTCGGCCTGGGCGGCAGCGTCTGGACCCGTGACGTGCTACGCGGTGAGAACGTCGCCATGCAACTGGAATGCGGTGCGGCCTTCGTCAATTCAGTGGTGAAGAGCGATGCGAGGCTGCCGTTTGGCGGTACCAAACGCTCGGGTTTTGGGCGCGAACTGGCAGGCCCGGGTATTCACGAATTCATGAATATAAAAACGGTTTACGTGGCCTGAGGAATGCCCCGAGGCTGTGGGGCGCAAGCTTGTGGGAGCGGCGTAAGCCGCGAAGCTGGTGGTCCATATGCGCCCGCAAAGGCCTGCAATTGCAGTTAGTTTGATTGCAGGCTCGCTTGGTATTTCGACCATCAGTGGCTTCGCGGCTCACGCCGCTCCCACAGGATAGGTATTGCTTGGAATGCCCCTGCCGAGCATGGCTCGGCACTACGCTCCCTCCCTTTCGCGTAGCGAAGGGGAGGGTTGGGGAGGGGTAGGCTCTACTGCTTTGGATTTGGCAGTGGCTTCGCGGCTCACGCCGCTCCTACAAAAAGCGCGCCCGCTCTCATCACCCAAACGGCTGATCGATGGACCGGCTCTGCGGCGTCATCAGCGCCGCGCCGTCTTCGGTGACGTAGAGGATGTCTTCCAGACGCACGCCAAAGCGGTCCGGGATGTAGATGCCCGGTTCGTCGCTGAAGGTCATGCCTGGCTCCAGCAGGTGCTTGTTGCCTCGCACCAGGTAATCCCATTCGTGCATGTCGATGCCGATGCCGTGACCCAGGCGATGGCTGAAGTAGCGGTAGTCCGGGCCGTAGCCGGCATCGCTGATCACCTTGCGCGCAGCGGCGTCCACCTCGCCCATCGCCACACCCGGGCGCGCGGCATGCAATGCCGCTGTCTGCGCCTTCAATACGATGTCGAATACCTTGCGGATCTCGTCATCCGGTTGGCCCAGCACCACCGTGCGGGTGATGTCGCTGGTGTAACCGCCGGCACGGCAGCCGCCGTCGAAGATGATCGGCGTGCCTTCGACCAGATGCTGTGGTTTGTCCGAGCCATGCGGCGAGGCGGTGTACTTGCCGACGTTGACACTGGCGTCGCCCTTCAGGCCGGTGCGGGCGTAGGCCATGGCCAGCAGGCCGCCGATGTCCTGTTCGGTCATGCCCGGCTGCAATGCCTTCCACACCGCTTCGTAGACCGCCAGGGTGGTTTCGTTGGCCAGCTTCATCAGTGCCAGTTCGGCCGCGCTCTTGACCCGGCGGCAGCCGGATACCACCGGCCAGGCCGGCACCACCTTGGCCTGCGGCAGTGCATCGGCAATGCCCTTGGCGCGGAAGTAGGGCACGGCTTCTTCCATGCCCAGCGTGCCGGTGGCGTGGCCCATGTCACGCAGCACCTTGGCGACCAGGGCGTAGGGGTCTTCATCCTCCTGCCAGCCACGTACATCGTTGCCGAGTTTGATCTGCTCCAGCGTGCGCACGCGCTCGAATTCCGGGGTGACGTAGACCGGTTCACCTTTGCGCGGCAGGATCACGCCGGTCAGGCGTTCGCTGTCCCACCAGTGCATGCCGGTGAAATAGGTCAGCGAGCTGCCAGCGCCAATGAATACCGCGTCGATGCCATGTTCGGCCATCAGGCGCTGGGCCTTGGCCACGCGCGCGATACGCTCGTCATTGCCAATGGGCACCACCTGCGCGGCGACCGATTTCAGGCCGCGCATCGATGCTGGCAATGCATCCTCGCTCGTGCCTGCGGTCTGGGCCGAGGCCAGCTGCAACGGCAACGCTGCGGCACCGGCGATCAGCGTGGTGCGCAGGAAGTTGCGGCGCGCAGGATTGGAATGATCGTGTTGCATATGTCCCCTCAGACAATGATGGCGTTGCGGCTCAAAGCCAGCCGGAGCGTTTGAACAGGCGGTACAACACCACGCAGATCACGCCGACGCCGACCATCAGCAACGGATAGGCGAAGCGTCCTGCCAGTTCCGGCATATGCGCGAAGTTCATGCCGTACCAGCTGGTGACCAGGGTGGGTGCAGCCAGCAATGCGGCCCATGCGCCGAGCTGTTTGACCGTCTCGCCCTGCGCCAGCGTCACCAGCGACAGGTTCACGCTCAGTGCGGTGCCCAGCATTTCGCGCAGGGTGTCGATGGCGTCATTGACCCGCGCGGCATGGTCCTGCACATCGCGCAGATAAAGCCGCACTTCTTCGTTGATCAGCTGCGCCTGGTTGCGCTGCAGCTGCGCCAGTGCATCCTGCAACGGCGCTACGGCCAGGCGCATCTTGTTGAGCTCGCGCTTGAGGTCGTACAGGCGGATCACCGTGCGCCGTTCATAGCTGTCGGCAAAGATGTTCTTTTCCAGCAGATCCAAGGTGTCGCGGAAGCTGTCGGTGATCGGCAGGTAGTGATCGACCACCGCATCCAGTACCGAGTACAGGCAGAAAGAAGGGCCCATCGCCAGCAGTTCGGGCTCGCGCTCCAGCCGCGCACGTACCGGCGCATACGACAGCGAGGCGCCGTGGCGCACGGTCACCAGGAAGCGTGGGCCGAGGAAGGCGTGGGTTTCGCCGTAGCGGATACGCTCGTCGACGACCTGGGCGGTGTGTACCACCACGAACAGCGAGTTGCCGTAGGTCTCGATCTTGGGCCGCTGGTGTGCCTTGCGTGTGTCTTCGATGGCCAGCGGGTGCAGGTTGAACTCTTCCTGCACCTTGTCCAGGATCGCGTCGCTGGGCTCGTACAGGCCGACCCAGACGAAGCCGGCGGCGTCGTCCTGCAGCACGTCGCTGATGCTGTCCAGGTCCAGCGCACGCTGGCTGCCATCGGCGCCGTACCAGGTGCAGTTGATCACGCAGGCCGGGTTGGCCTGTACGGAAGTAGGAGTGATGCCGGTAGTCATGCCGGCATCGTGCCTCAGCTGGCCGGTGACGCCAAGCTGCGCTGCGTGAGAATGAAGGCCAGTGCTACATGGATGGGCAGCAACAGCACGATCCACTGCATGTTGAACTGCGCTTGCAGCGACAGCCAATGCAGCGGCAATGCCAGCGCGGCGATGCCGGTCAACGTCCACAGCACGAACCGGAACCCGCCATGCGGCTGGCGCCCGCGCAGCAGGCTCCATGCACCGGGGAGCAGTAGCAGGGCCAGCGGATTGAGCAGTAGCAGGTTGCGGTTGGCCCATGCAGCCTGGTGTTCACTGAAGCCCCACAGGAACGTCAGCAGGCCGCCGGCAACGCCGCAGAACAACCAGAACGGCAACGCGAACGCGCCAATCAGGCGCGGCTTGCGGCGGGCGGAATACAGCCCGGCAGCGACCGCCAGCCCGACCAACAGCCATGGCCACCAGTAGCGCTGTTTTTCTTTCGGTTCCGCTGGCAGGCGCTGCGGCAGCAACTGCTGTTCGGCCTGTACCAACGGCCGACCTTCACTGTTGCGGGCTTCGCGCAGGCTGTCGGCCAGGCGCATGGGTACAAAGGCTTCCTGCCAGCGCGACAGCGGCTGGTCGGCATTCGGCCCCAGGCCCAGGTCGAAGCCCAGCCACATCCATGGCGAGGGCGAGGCCAGTCGCACCGATTCGCTGCGGTAGCTGTTGCCACGCGAGCGGCCAGCCAGCTGCGATTGCAGGGCGCCGCCCATGGCTTGATCCAGGCTGTCGCGCACCATGGTGGCGCAGTTGGCGGTGAAGTAGTCGTAGCGGTAGCGCGCGTTCTCGGGCTTGGCCCGTTCGGCCAATGCGTCGGCCAGCGCCAGCGCCTGCGCGTGTGGCAGGTCCAGCCATTGGATGTTGGCACCACGGCCGACACTCTCGTATTGCGCCAGGTCCTGCTCCAGCGGCAGGGCCACCAGGTAATACATCATCCTGCCGCGAATGAAATTGCCGATGAAATCCGGCTCGGACGGGTCGAAGAAGCCGAAGTTGTACGAGGTTGCCTGGCCGCTGACCGGGTCAAGTACCACCAGTGCGTCATGGCCGAAACGTTCGAAGAACACTTCGCCCGGCAACATGGTGACCACGCCGATGCGCGGTGCAGTGGCGTTGCTGGATTCGCTGGATTGGTTGGCGAGCGTTTGTGCGCTGCTGGTCATGGCGACCAGCAGCAGGAACAAAGCCGCAAACGCGGACAGCAGCCGCGGCAGGCGCAGGGTGATCAATCTTCGTCCTGGTCTTCAGGCGGCAGGATGGTGACGTGGAAAGCCTGCACGCGGCGCGCATCGGCCTTGGCCACGCGGAACACGAAGCGCTCCAGGGTCAACTCATCGCCGATTTCCGGCAGGTGGCCAACCGCCTCGGTGATCAGGCCACCGATGGTGTCGTAATCATCGTCGGAGAACTCGGCGCCGAAACGCTCGTTGAAATCACCGATGGTGGTCAAGGCGTCCACTACGTAGCGGCCATCGGCGAGGATGGCGATCTGCGAGGTGTGGTCTTCGGTCTCGTCATGCTCGTCGTCGATCTGGCCGACGATCTGCTCCAGCACGTCCTCGATGGTGACCAGGCCGGCGACGCCGCCGTATTCGTCGACCACGATCGCCATGTGGTTGCGCGAAAGCCTGAACTCCTTGAGCAGCACGTTGAGCTTCTTCGACTCGGGGATCAGCACCGCCGGGCGCAGCAGCTCGCGCACGCTGGCATGGCTGTTGTCGGCGACCACGCCTCGCAGCAGGTCCTTGGCCAGCAGGATGCCGAGGATGTCGTCCTTGTTCTCACCGTGTACCGGGAAGCGTGAGTGGCCGGAATCGACCACCTGCTTCATCAGCTCGATGAAGGGCCGGTCCACCGGCAGCGACACCATGTGCGAGCGCGGGATCATCACGTCGCCGACGGTCAGCTCAGCCACCGAAATGGCGCCTTCCATCATCCGCAGGGTATCTGCGGCGATCAGGCCGTCCTGCTGTGCCGTCTGCAGGATGGCGACCAGTTCGTCGCGGGTATGGGGTTCGCTGGAGAACGCCGAACCCAGGCGCTCCAGCCAGCTGCGTTTCTTCTCGCCGTTCTCGGGCGAGGTACTACTGTCGTCTTCAGACATCTCTTGGTTTGACTGCACCCGGTACGCCGGGCGGTGCCCACAAGTCTAGCAGGATGTTTGCCGCGGCCTGTTCAAGCCGCGGGCGGGGTGGGGGTCTGAACATTCGGCGCTGCCGCTGGCAGCTGGTTGGGGCTGTCAGTCGGCCCGATGGGCGCGGCTGGGGTTTCTTCCTCGGCAGGCAGGTCCAGGCTGTAGGTGCAGCCTGCCAAGGTCTTGCCGGGGTGGGATTTGACCGTGGACACACCCAGGATTATCGATTCGATCAGGGCTTCGCCGGTCTTGGCGTCATTGACGTCGCGGCTGACCAGCTCGCGGCCGGCCATGAACTTGTCCGGGGCGTCGTAGCCGGTTTCCAGGTCCAGTTGTTTGGCCAGCGGGCGCGGATCGGGCATGTCGAGGATGGCGATGACGGTGCCGCCGGCCATGGCGATATGGTCAGCGCTATGTCCGAACACGCTGATCGGGGTGTTGAGCATGTACTCGGCCATGAACAGGTTGCCCTGCGGCAGCGGCCGCCAGCCCAGTGCCACGGCTTTCAGCGGGTCGTTGGCGATGGGCGCCAGCGCTGCGAATTCACTGACGCTCTGCCGGCATTCGATCAGGGCGGGCAGGTCGATGGCAGGCTGGGCATTGGCCGAGCCGGCGACGATGAGCAGGAGAGAAAGCAGGCTGGTTGAGCGCACGGCATTCATTCGGTGAAATCCTGATCGCGATGATAGCGGCGTGGCGCTGTTTTGTAGGAGCGGCGTGAGCCGCGAAACAGATGCGCCTTCCGATTGCGGGCATTTCAGGTCCTTATCGAATGCCCGCTTCGCGGTTTGTGCCGCTTCTACAGGCGGGGACCGTTGGGCCATGGGTAGGGCCCCTACCGAGCATGGCTCGGCACTACATGGGATTGTCGGGAAAGCCTTTGCCGAGCATGGCTCGGCACTACTGCTCGTTGGCGTAGGGATCTGCGATGCCCAGGTCGGCCAGGATCTCGCGTTCCAACTGCTCCATGGCTTCGGCTTCCTTGTCGTCCTCGTGGTCCCAGCCCAGCAGGTGCAGCACGCCGTGCACGGTGAGATGGGCGTAATGGGCGTTGAGGGCCTTGTCCTGCTCCTCGGCCTCGCGTGCGACTACCGGGGCGCAGATCACCAAGTCTCCAAGCAAGGGGAACTTCACTCCCTTGGGCAGGCCTTCGGGCAGTTCTGCCGGGAAGCTGAGCACGTTGGTGGCGTAGTCCTTACCCCGGTAATGGCGGTTCAGTGACTGGCCTTCCTTGGCGTCGACCACACGGATGGCCAGGTCGGCTTCGCGGATGCGGCCTTTCAAGGCAGCGGCCACCCAGCGGCGGAAGCTCACCGCCGCAGGCAAGCCGGCACGGGGCAGGGCGTAGCTGACGGCTACATCAAGACGCACGGGGCCCTTGGTCATTCGCTCGCTCCGGGTTTGACCTGCTGCAGATCGCGGCGGTCATAGGCGCTGACGATGCGGGCCACCAGCGGATGGCGCACCACATCGCGCGATTCAAAGAAGGTGAAGCTGACCCCGTCCACACCACGCAGCACCTCAATACCGTCGCGCAGCCCGGATTTGATGTGCTTGGGCAGGTCGGTCTGGGTCAGGTCGCCGGTGACCACGGCGGTGGAGCCGAAGCCCAGCCGGGTCAGGAACATCTTCATCTGTTCGATGGTGGTGTTCTGGGCCTCGTCCAGGATCACGAAGGCGTCGTTGAGGGTGCGCCCGCGCATATAGGCCAATGGCGCGATCTCGATGACGTTTCTCTCCAGCAGCTTGGCGACCTTCTCCACGCCCAGCATCTCGTACAGGGCGTCGTACAACGGGCGCAGATAGGGGTCGACCTTCTGGGTGAGGTCGCCGGGCAGGAAACCCAGCTTCTCGCCGGCTTCCACTGCCGGGCGCACCAGGATCAGCCGCTGCACGCGTGATTCATTGAGCGCATCCACCGCCATTGCCACCGCCAGGAAGGTCTTGCCGGTACCGGCCGGACCAATGCCGAAGCTGATGTCATGGGTGGCGATCTGGTGCAGGTAGCTGGCCTGGTTGAGGCCACGGCCGCGCACGGTGCCGCGCTTGACCTTGATCGCCACTTCCTGCGCTTCATAGGCCTGCTCGGTTACATGATCCACGTTGGCGCGGTTCAAGCGCAGGTGGATGGCGTGGCTGTCGAACAGGGCTTCGGCCGCTTCTACATACAGAGCCTTGAGCAGTTTCTCTGCTTCCAGCGCGGTTTTACCCGCGCCGCTGACGCGGAAAACATGGCCGCGGTTGGCGATCTCCACGCCCAGTTTGAGTTCTACCTGGCGCAGGTGTTCGTCGAACGGGCCAGCCAGATTGGCCAGTCGCTCGTTGTCAGCCGGGTCGAGAGTGAAATCGCGATGCGTGGTGGTGGTCATTTTTACTGGCAGTTGCTGGCCGGCGAAGCCGTGCCCTGGACCGGAGAAGGGTACCCCCGTGGCCGGCGGACCACCAGCGTGGTGCCGCCGTCAGGGTTCTCCACAGCCGATGTGGATGTGGCGTGGGCCAAGCTGTGGATATCCCTGCCCAGCCCTTGCGGCATAAGCCTCTTGGCGGGTTGGTTAAAAAACCGCCACATTTGACGGTTTGCGGCTAACGAGTTGTCCACAATTTGTGTGGATCGATCCGGGATGAACATGTGGATAACCGTCCGCAGCCCAGCAACGGCGGGCTCTGAGTCGGTGTGGCGAATAAATGACCGCGGCCGCCGGGCGACAGCGAAGCGAGCCGGGAGGCTCAGGCAAGAGCGGGCGGCGATGGCTTTCCAAAGCCAAAACGGGCAGCGAAGGCTTCCCCCTCTCCCGCATGCGGAAGAGGGGCAGCTTGCGAACGCCTGCTTCGCTTCGCATCGAACGACCTTGCGCCAGCGCAAGGCACGAGGCGCGGAGCGGGGCAGGGGTGAAGGCGCTCCTGCTTCGGACTGGTGAACCAAGCCCCAAACCCTCGCCGCCCAGCTTCCGTAAGAAGCGCGCCCCCAACTCAGTCCGGCGTAACCACCCGGCCGCGCAGCGAGTTGCTGAATGCCTCGGTGATCAGCACATCGACGAACTGGCCGATCAGGCGTGGGCTGGCCGCGAAGTTCACCGAGCGCATGTTCTCGGTCTTGCCGGTCAGCTCGTTCGGATCCTTGCGCGAGGGGCCTTCAACCAGCACGCTCTGCACGCTGCCGACCATGGCCTTGGAGATGCCGGCGGCGTGCTCATTGATATGCGCCTGCAGCCGCGACAGGCGGGCGTGCTTCTCCGCTTCGCTGGTGGTGTCTTCCAGGTCGGCGGCGGGGGTGCCGGGGCGGCGCGAGTAGATGAAGGAGAAGCTCTGGTCGAAGCCCACGTCCTCGATCAGCTTCATGGTCTTGTCGAAGTCGGCGTCGGTCTCGCCGGGGAAGCCGACGATGAAGTCCGAGCTGATCGAGATGTCCGGGCGCACCGCACGCAGCTTGCGGATCTTGGACTTGAACTCCAGCGCGGTGTAGCCGCGCTTCATCGCACTGAGCACGCGGTCGCTGCCGGCCTGTACCGGCAGGTGCAGGTAGTTGGCCAGTTTCGGCACGTCGCGGTAGGCGTCCACCAGCGAATCGCTGAATTCCAGCGGGTGCGAGGTGGTGAAACGGATGCGGCCAATGCCGTCGATTTCGGCAAGGGTGCGGATCAGCAGGCCGAGATCGGCAATCTCACCATCGCCGTAGGGGCCGCGGTATGCATTGACGTTCTGGCCCAGCAGGTTGATTTCACGTACGCCTTGGGCGGCAAGCTGCGCGCATTCGACCAGCACGTCCTCGAACGGGCGGCTGACCTCGGTACCGCGGGTATAAGGCACCACGCAGAACGAGCAGTACTTGGAGCAGCCCTCCATGATCGAGACGAAGGCCGACGGGCCCTCGGCGCGCGGCTCGGGCATGCGGTCGAACTTCTCGATCTCCGGGAAACTGATGTCCACCTGCGGCTTGTTCTGCTCGCGGCGGGCGCGGATCAGCTCCGGCAGGCGGTGCAGGGTCTGCGGGCCGAACACCAGGTCCACGTAGGGCGCGCGCTTGACGATGGCTTCGCCTTCCTGCGAGGCCACGCAGCCGCCGACGCCGATGATGACGTCGCGGCCATTGGCCTTGAGCGCCTTCCAGCGGCCGAGCTGGCTGAACACTTTCTCCTGCGCCTTCTCACGGATGGAGCAGGTGTTGACCAGCACCACGTCGGCTTCTTCGGGGTTGTCGGTCAGCTCCAGCCCCTCGGCAGCGGCGAGCACGTCGGCCATCTTGGTCGAGTCGTACTCGTTCATCTGGCAGCCGTGGGTCTTTATGTAGAGCTTGCCGCGCGCGCCGCCGGCAACCGTCGGCTTGACGCCGGGCAGGGGAATCAATTCAGGAGTGGTCATTTCAGTAGTCACGGCAAAACCGGCCGTGATCGGCAAAGGGGCAGCTGGCGTCCCGGGCATGGCGCTTATTCCAGACGGGTGGGCGGGCACGCAGCCACTGGGGCTGCATTCGTAGCCGGCTATTGTATCGGCCTGCCGGCCCCAGTACGAAGGCTGCTGCGTCAAATACTTGGCAAGCCCCGGCGAAGCTGGGAGACTCCCCGCCCATGAAGGGGATTTTGGGGATCACCGTCGTTCTTGCTGCTGCATTGGTCGCGTTGCCGGCCAGTGCCGGCACGCTGTACAAGTGTATTGGCAGCGACGGGGTGCCCAATTACGTCAGCAAGCGCGTCAGTGGCGCCAGCTGCAGCGTGGTCAGCAACTACCGGCCCTCGCGTGAGGCGCCGCGCTATGTGCCGCCCGCGCCGGTGGCGGCCCCGGTGGCTGCTGCGCCGGCGGCGCCGGTCGCAACGCCAGCAATGCCTGCCGGCCAGCCGGGCGAAGCCGGCGCCAGCACGGCGGTGGCGGCGCGCACTGCGCCAACCGTGCTGACAGCCGCGCCCGCACCCACGCCGGCGCCCACCGGGCGCGCGCAGCGCGTGGTCAGTGGGCAGGTCTACTCCTATATGAAGGACGGGGTGCGCCACTACACCAGCAGCCGGCCGGCCCAGGTGGCCAATATCGGTGCGGTGCGCACCATCCAGTACAGCTATATCGAGCGCTGCTTCGCCTGTGGTGTGCAGTCGCGGGTCAACTTCGGTTCGGTGCGGCTCAACACGCAGGCCTACAGCACCGAGATTGCCGCGGCCGCGCGCGAGTTCGGTGTCGAAGAGGCAGTGGTGCGGGCCATCATCCATGCCGAGTCGGCGTTCAATCCCACCGCGCTCAGCCGCGCCGGTGCCCAAGGTCTGATGCAGTTGATGCCGCCCACGGCGCGTCGTTTCGGGGTGTCCGATTCCTTTGATGCGGGCCAGAACATCCGCGGTGGTGTGCAATACCTGTCGTGGCTGCTGCGCCGCTTCAACGGCAACCTGACCCTGGCGGCCGCTGGCTACAACGCGGGCGAGGGTGCGGTGGACCGTCATGGCGGCGTACCTCCCTACAAGGAGACCCAGTACTACGTGCAGCGCGTTGCGCAGTTGGCCGACCGCTACCGTGGCGAACAGGCCACGCGCCAATAAGGTCCACCTCCGTTTCTGTTGCAACAGGCCGTGACAAATTTCGCGGACTGGTGTTTGATCGCGTTGTATGAGCGTTAAGCGTTCCGCTACACTCCGGAACGATTCGATTCAGAGCGGAATGGCCCCCACCAGACCGCTGGCAGCCTCTCGCTACCTAATCAATATCGGAGTGCCGGATGGCAAACGATGGGGTAAATGATCCAGTCAACACCGGACGTCGGCGGTTTTTGACAGCGACCACCGCTGTGGTCGGGGCAGTTGGTGTTGGTTTCGCCGCAGTTCCTTTCATCAAGTCGTGGAATCCCAGCGCCCGTGCCAAATTGGCCGGTGCCCCGGTGACTGCCGACATCAGTGCCCTGCAGGAAGGCCAACGGCTGATCCTGGAGTGGCGCGGCCAGCCTATCTGGATCGTCAAACGGTCCAAGGCCATCCTGCAGGCATTGCCTACCCTGGATGCACGGCTCAAGGATCCGGAGTCCGGCAACAAGGACCAGCAGCCGGATTACGTGCTCAAGGGCAATCCCGAGTTCCGCTCGATCAAGCCGGACATCTCGGTGCTGGTCGGGCTGTGTACCCACCTGGGCTGTTCGCCGGAAATGGTTGCCGAAATCCGCCCTGAGCCCTACGACGCGCAGTGGAAGGGTGGCTATTTCTGCCCCTGCCACAAGTCGCGTTTCGACATGTCCGGGCGCGTGTTCCAGGATGTGCCGGCGCCGATCAATCTGCTGGTGCCACCGCACCACTATGTGGATGACAACACCCTTGTCATTGGCGTTGATCCGCAGGGAGCAGCCTGATCATGGCCGACAATATTCTTAGCCGCACCGTCAGCGGCGTGAGCAACTGGGTCAATGAGCGCGCGCCGGGCCTGGTGCCGGTGTACCGCAAGCATGTCAGCGAGTATTACGCGCCGAAGAACTTCAACTTCTGGTACTACTTCGGCTCGCTGGCGATGGTGATCCTGGTCAACCAGATCGTCACCGGCATTTTCCTGACGATGCACTTCAAGCCCAGCGCGGCCGAGGCGTTCGCCTCGGTCGAGTACATCATGCGCGACGTGGAGTGGGGCTGGCTGATCCGCTACATGCACAGCACCGGTGCCTCGCTGTTCTTCATCGTGGTCTACCTGCACATGTTCCGTGGCTTGATGTACGGCAGCTACAAGAAGCCGCGCGAGCTGGTGTGGATCCTGGGCATGCTGATCTACCTGGTACTGATGGCGGAAGCCTTCATGGGCTATGTGCTGCCCTGGGGCCAGATGTCGTTCTGGGGCGCCAAGGTGATCATCTCGCTGTTCGGCGCCATTCCGGTGATCGGCAACGGGTTGACCGAGTGGATCATGGGCGATTACCTGCCCGGCGATGCCACGCTCAACCGCTTCTTCGCGCTGCATGTGATTGCCATGCCGCTGGTGCTGCTGTTGCTGGTGGTGCTGCACCTGGGTGCGCTGCACGAGGTGGGCTCCAACAATCCGGACGGCGTGGAAATCAAGAAGGGGCCGAAGGGCAACCGCTGGTCGCCGACTGCGCCGACCGATGGCATCCCGTTCCACCCGTATTACACGGTCAAGGATCTGTTCGGGGTCTGCTTCCTGCTTACGTTGGCAGCTTTCATCATCTTCTTTGCGCCGGTATTTGGCGGCCTGTTCCTTGAACATGACAATTTCACCGAGGCCAATCGGCTGGTGACGCCTGAGCACATCAAACCGGTCTGGTACTACACCCCGTATTACGCGATGTTGCGGGTGATCCCGAACAAGCTCGGTGGCGTGATGGTGATGTTCTCGGCCATCGCCATCCTGTTCCTGGTGCCATGGCTGGACAAGGCCACGGTCAAGTCGGTCCGTTACCGCGGCCCGATCTCCAAGCTGATGCTCGGTATCCTGGTGGTGTGCTTCGTGTGGCTGGGCGTGATTGGTTCCGGTCCGGGCACGGCGATCTGGGAGACCTGGGTGGGTCGCGTGCTGACCTTCCTGTACTTCGCCTTCTTCATCACCATGCCGCTTTGGACGAAGATCGACAGCACCAAGCAGGTACCGGACCGGGTGACGACGCATGACTGACAAGTGGATTGTGCGGTTGGCGATGGCTGCCGCGATGCTGTTCTGTGTGCCGGCGTTTGCCTCCGGTGGCGGCAAGTTGATGCAGGCCGGCAATGACCTGGGCGATCGGGCTTCATTGCAGCGCGGTGCGCAGGCCTATATGAGCTACTGCTCAGGCTGCCACTCGCTCAAGTACCTGCGCTACTCGCGCATGGGGGACGACCTGGGGCTCACCGAGCAGCAGGTGATGGACAACCTCAACTTCACCGGGGCCGCCTATGGCGAGCAGATCCAGGTGGCGATGCCGCACGATGAGGCGACCAAATGGTTCGGCAAGATGCCGCCGGACCTGAGCCTGATCTCGCGGGTACGTGGCAGCGACTGGGTCTACAGCTATCTCAAGTCGTTCTACGTGGATGAGTCGCGGCCGCTGGGCTGGAACAACAGCGTGTTCCCGAATGCATCCATGCCCAACCCGCTGTGGGAGCTGCAGGGCATGCAGCATGCAATCCATGGCAAGCCCGAGCAGGAAGGGCTGGAGCCGCCGGTAGTCGGCCTCAAGCTGGCCCAGCCGGGCAAGGTCGATGCGCGCAGCTATGACCAGACTGTGCGTGATATCACCAATTTTCTGGAATATGCCGGCGAACCTGCTGCCCTGAAGCGGCAGAGCCTGGGGGTCTGGGTGGTGTTGTTCCTGGCCCTGCTGACCTTCTTGGCCTATCTGGTGAAGACCGAATACTGGAAAGACGTACATTGAGCCTGGTGTAAGCCTTGGGTGTGCATGGGGGGCCTTGGCAATTGTGTCCAGGGCTTGGCACACTCGGGTAACCGTGGTCACCGTCGGCAATGGGCTGGCGGGGCCTTAAGGTTGGCGGAATCCGACCGATGGAGAGCCTTTGATGGCGGCGAGTGTGCGTATGCGTAATACCCTGACTTTGTTCTCTGCCAACGATGATGCCCTGTGCCATCGTGTGCGGTTGGTGCTGGCGGCCAAGGGCGTGACTTACGATCTGGTGCCGGTCGATGCGCAGAATCCACCGGAAGACCTGATCGACCTGAACCCGTACCACTCCGTGCCGACCCTGGTTGAGCGCGAACTGGTGCTGTACGCGGCCTCGGTGGTCAGCGAGTACCTGGACGAACGCTACCCGCACCCGCCGTTGATGCCGGTCGACCCGCTGTCACGGGCGCGGCTGCGCTTGGCGATGCTGCGTATCGAGCATGATTGGGTGCCGCAGGTGCAGGCTATTCAGATGGGCAACAAGACCCAGTCCGAGGCCGGGCGCAAGCGCTTGAAGGAGCTGGTGGCGCAATCCGTGCCGCTGTTCAAGGCGTCGAAATTCTTCCTCAATCCGGAAATGAGCCTGGCTGATTGCGCGATGGCGCCGATCATCTGGCGTCTGGAGTCATTGGGGGTTGCGCTGCCCAAGGACGGCAAGGCGATCGAGGATTATGGCAACCGCATTTTCCGCCACCCGGGTTTCATCCGCAGCCTGACCGATCAGGAAAAGAAGCTGCGTGACCTGCCAGGTTGAGCCAATACCTGGCTGTATCTGAACTTATCGATCGCCGCCTTCGGGCGGCGATCGCGCTTCAATGCCGCGTACACTTATGGCATGACTGAAGAAACTTTCCGGATGAGCAGCCACCGGCCGTACTTGCTACGCGCGTTGGTGGAGTGGATAAACGATAACGGCATGACGCCGCACGTGATGGTTGATGCCGGCGTGCCGGGCGTGCAGGTGCCGAGCAGTGCGGTCAAGGAAGATCGCGTCGTGCTCAATATTGCCGAGCGCGCCGTGGTTGGCCTGCATATCGACAATGATGCGGTGAGTTTCACTGCGCGTTTTTCCGGAACCAGTTTCCCGGTATATGTACCGATTTCCGCGGTGCTGGCGGTTTATGCGCGCGAGACCGGGCAGGGCATGGCGCTGCCCGACGATATCGCCGGTACCGACACCACGCCGGATGACGACGATACGCCGCCCACCGATCCGCCCGAGCGGCCACAGCCCGCTGCCAAGCGCCCGTTCCTGCGGGTAGTCAAATAATTCCACCGCCGCCGCAAGGCGGCGGTTTTGTTTTGTGCTGGCTGTGCCAATTGCTTTTGTGGGAGCGGCGTAAGCCGCGAAGCTGGTGACCCGCCAGATTGCATGCATTCGGTAGTTTCGAGGATGTCGGCTTCGCGGCTGACGCCGCTCCTACAGGGCGCATGCAGTCTTCAGGTTTGCTGGTAAGGCTTCTGCCGAGCATGGCTCGGCACTACCGAAGCGGTCCGCGCTGAGCGGAGAGTTGGCTTTGTAGGAGCGGCGTAAGCCGCGAAGCCGGTGCCTCGCCAGATTGCATGCATTCGGTAGTTTTGAGGATATCGGCTTCGTGGCTGACGCCGCTCCTACAGGACGCGTGCAGTCTTCCGGTGTGCCGGTAAGGCTTCTGCCGAGCATGGCTCGGCACTACGGTGGGTGTGTTGGTAAGGCCTCTGCCGAGCATGGCTCGGCACTACAGGGCTTAGATGTCTTCGGCTTCTTCGGTGCTTTTGCGCAGGCGGCCGATCTGGGCGGCGGCGGGGCCGCTGAACGAGATCAGTTCGCGGCCGCGCAGCACCATGCGCCCGGTATGCCGGTCCTGGCCGTCGTAGGAATAGTCGAAACGAAAGCTGCGCTCGAAGCCCAGCCAGCCATTGGGCAGGCGGCACAGGCGCAGGCCGGTGCTGTGCACGCTCTGGTCCAGCCATTGCACATCGGCGGCGCGGCAGGCATTGCGGCCCAGTTCGGTGGCGCGGTCGGCAGCGGCGCGGGAGCGGTCCCAGAACGCGAAACCAATCGCGCCGACAATCATCAGGATAAGAAGGGTAGGCATGCCCTCACTTTAGGCGATCCGCTCGCCCCTGCGCAGCCCCCGTCTCCGTGATTCGCGCCTTCGCGTCAGCCAACCTCAGTGGGTGACCGGAGCGGGAATGGGCTCATCCGGAGGCGGCGTCAATGGCGCGGTCGCGTTGAAGGCCGGTCAGGCGATCCGCTCTTCCCTGCGCAGCCCCCGTCTCCGTGATTCACGCCTTCGCGTCAGCCAAGCTCAGTGGGTGACCGGCGTGGGGATGGGCTCGTCCGGAGGCGGTGGCAATGGCGCGGTCGAGTTGAAGGCCGGTGCCGGGTTGGTAGCGGTCAGCTTCAGCAGTGCGGCCCAGTCCTGTCGGTTGAGGTTGCACTCTTCTTCATGGCCCGGGGAGCAATTCTGTTCGATGGGGGAGGCGCTTGCCGAGCCGGCATTGGCCTTGGTCAGCTCGATCAGCCCGGTGCGGTCGAGCATGAGCTTGCGCATCACCACCGAATTGGCAACGTTGCCGCCGATCAGATAGAGCGTGCGGTCACCGCCCATATTGGCGCTGACCACGATTTCGCAATGCGATTTCCAGTTGCCGGCACGGCCGCTGCCCAATGCCTGGATCAGCCCGCTGTAGTTCAAGGTGCTGCTGCGGTCGCGCAGGAAGCACAGCATGTCGCCGGGGGCGGGTTTTTCGCTGCCCGGGTCGGCCAGCCGGTACGGCATGCCATTGCTGCCACCTTGGTAGGCGGCGCGGATGTAGTCGATATGGCGCGGCGAGCGGGCAAAGCCGGGCACGGCGGCGCGGGTCATTACCCAGGAGATGAAGGCCGCGGACCACGGGTTGTCGATCAGAAACGCGCGGCAATCACTGTCGGTGTAACGATTGCCGGCCGGTTGCGCGCAGCTGCTGGCGCCGGCGATGGCGCCCATCGGGCCCAGCGTGGCGCTTTCGCGCCAATAGGCGGCGACCCGCTGCCAGGCGATCAGGCCGTTGTCGGCCAGGTGCTCGTTCTCGGCTTCGGTAACGCCAAGGCTGGCAATGCGGCCATCACGGTCGATGAAGGGGCGATACCACAGCCGGTGCTCGCCGCATGCGGCCGTGACAACGGCCTTCGCCACTTCGCTGACGCCATACCTGGGTGGGATATCGCAGGCTTCCGCTGCCATCGCAGGCAGGGCGGGGAGCAACAAGGTCATGCCGCACAGCAGGTATCGGTAGGCCACAGCAGGCTCCGCGAAAGAGGTTGGGAAAGTGTCGCAGCCGGGCCTGCATGCGCGCCGTGAGTCAGCCCGGTGGCGGGCCCAGCTTCAGCGACAGGTCGACGGCCTGCACGTGCTTGGTCAGCCCGCCGATGGAAATGCAGTCCACGCCGTCTTCGGCAATGGCGCGCAGGCTGGTCAGGTCGACGCTGCCGGAGACCTCCAGTGGAATCCGCCCGGCGGTGATGTGCACGGCGTCGCGGCGCATGGCCGGGCTGAAGTCGTCGATCAGGATGCGCTCGCAGCCCGCGGCCAGGGCTTCCTGCAGCTGCTGCAGGTCCTCCACCTCGACCACCAATGGCAGATTCGGCTGCTGCGCACGTGCGGCGTGCACGGCGGCAGTCAACGAGCCGGCGGCGCGGATGTGGTTTTCCTTCAGCATCACCGTATCGAACAGGCCGATACGGTGGTTGTCGCCGCCGCCGCAGCGCACCGCGTATTTCTGCGCCAGGCGCAGGCCGGGCAGGGTTTTGCGGGTGTCCAGGATGCGTGCCTTGGTGCCTGCCACGGCCGCGACATGGCGCGCGGTGGTGGTGGCGGTGCCGGACAGGGTCTGCAGGAAGTTGAGCGAGGTGCGTTCGGCGCTGACCAGGCTGCGGCTGCGCCCCTGCAGGGTCGCCAATACGGTGCCGGCGCTGACGTGATCGCCTTCCAGCACCCGCCAGGCGATCTGCACCTGCGGGTCGAGCGCACGGTGGGTGGCATCAAACCAGGGGCGGCCAGCGATCACCGAGTCCTGCTTGCACAGCAGGTAGGCGATGTCGGCGGTATCGGGCAACAGCGCGGCAGTGACGTCGCCGCTGCCGATATCTTCGGCCAAGGCACGGGCGACATCGGCGTCAATCTGTTCCTGCGGCGGGGCCAGGGGCGGGTGCGGCAGCATTATTTGGCCGGAAAGTCGGTGATCTGAGCGGTAGCGATGGCTTCATCGGCGAGTAGCACCGGAATGCCGTCATCGACGCGGAATACCTGTTTGCGGTCGCCGGTGATCAGCGCTTCGCGCAGCGGCTGGGCCTGGGTGCTGCCATCGGCGCGGGTGACGGTGCCGGCGCCAATGGCGCGGTTGAGGGCTTCCAGGCCGGCGCTTTCCAGCAGGAACAACGGCTGGCGGGTGTCGGGGGAGACAAGCAGGTCGAGTAGTTTGCGATCCATCGGGTCGTGGTCTTGCGGGGAAGACGGCTAGAATACGTCTTTGCAGCAGGTGACGGCCAATGACCCCAAACCACCCCGCGCCGCTAGTCGGCATCGTGATGGGTTCCCGCTCAGACTGGGAAACCATGCAGCACGCCGCTCAAAAGCTTGATGCTTTGGGTGTTCCCTACGAAGTGAAGGTAGTGTCGGCGCATCGCACGCCGGATGTGCTGTTCAGCTATGCCGAACAGGCGGGCCCGCGCGGCCTGCGCGCCATCATTGGCGGTGCTGGTGGCGCGGCGCATCTGCCGGGCATGCTGGCGGCCAAGACCGCTGTGCCGGTGCTCGGTGTGCCGGTGCAGTCCAAGGCGCTCAATGGCATGGATTCGCTGCTGTCGATCGTGCAGATGCCGGCCGGGATTCCGGTGGCGACCTTTGCCATCGGCAATGCCGGCGCGTCCAATGCGGCGCTGTTCGCCGCCGCCATGCTGGCTGCCGAACAACCGCAGATCGGCGCCGCGCTGGAGGCCTTCCGCGCCCGCCAGACCGAAGATGTGATGGCTGCGGACGATCCGCGCCAATGATCACGGTCGGCATTCTCGGTGGCGGGCAGCTGGCCCGCATGATGGTGCTGGCAGGGGCTCCGCTGGGCCTGCGTTTCGTGGTGTTCGATCCTGCCGCCGATGCCTGTGCCGGTCAGGTGGCGCCGCTGCAGGTAGGCAGTTTCGACGATACCGACGCCTTGGCCGCATTTGCCGCCAAGGTCGACGTGGTCACCTTTGATTTCGAGAACGTGCCTGCGGCCAGCGCGCATTGGCTGGCCGAACGCAAGCCGGTGTTTCCAAATCCGGCCGCGCTGGCGGTGGCGCAGGATCGCTTGAGCGAAAAGACCCTGTTCCAGGAATTGGGTATCGACCTGCCGGCGTTTGCCGATATCCGCAGCCACGACGAACTGGCGGCCAAGGTGGCCGAGTTCGGCATGCCCTGCATCCTCAAGACGCGGCGGCTGGGCTACGACGGCAAGGGCCAGTTCCGCATCCGCACTGCTGCCGACATCGACGCGGCATGGCAGGCGCTGGGTGCGCAGGTCGAGAAGACCGGGCTGATACTCGAAGGTTTCGTGGCGTTTGATCGGGAAGTCAGCGTGGTGGCCGTTCGTGGCCGCGATGGTGAATTCCGTGCCTGGCCGCTGACCACCAACTGGCATGTGGACGGCGTGCTGTCCGCCAGCCTGGCACCGGCCGTGCTGTCGGCCGAGCAGCAGGCCACGGCCATTGCATACGCGCAGCGGGTTGCCGAGCGGCTGGACTACGTTGGCGTGTTTGCGCTGGAGCTGTTCTGTCGCGGCGAGGCGCTGTTGGCCAACGAAATGGCGCCACGCGTGCACAACTCGGGCCACTGGACCAGCGATGGTGCGGAAACCTCGCAGTTCGAAAACCATCTGCGTGCGGTGCTGGGCCTGCCCTTGGGTGATACCCGCGTGCTGGGCCATGCCTGCATGCTCAACTGGCTGGGTCAGATGCCCGACAGCAAGCCGGTGCTGGCCGAATCGGCCGGTCATTGGCACGACTACGGCAAGCAGGCGCGCGAAGGCCGCAAGGTGGGCCACGCCAATCTGCGCGACGACTCGGCGCTCGCGTTGGCGGCGGCACTGCAGCGCGTAGGTGAGGCGTTGGGGCGGCAGGCACAGGTCGCGCCGGTGGTGGACACGCTGCGCGGCGGCGTGACGCAGAACTAAGCATTGCCGGCGTATGGTTCTCCAGTCCTCACTGGAGAACCTGCCATGCTCGATTGGAATGATTATCGTCGTGAGTTGAAGGGCCGCATCAGCGAGCTCGGCAAACTGTCGCCGGACACGCTCAAGGGCTACCTGACACTCAGCGGCGCCGGTGCCCAGACCAACCATCTGGACGCAAAGACCCGCGAGCTGATCGCGCTGGCGGTGGCGGTGACCACGCGCTGCGATGGCTGCATCACCACCCACGTCGACGCGGCATTGAAGCAGGGCGCCAGCCGCGAGGAGATCGCCGAGGCGCTGGGCGTCGCGGTGGCTCTCAACGCCGGCGCAGCGATGGTGTATTCGGCGCGTGTGCTGGATGCGGTGGCTGCGCACGATTGAGCCCGGCGCGGGTTCGCTTCACGTCGGTTCGAATATGCGCCAGCCCTATGCTGGCGCACATCCGTCATGGCGGCCAGCAAGCTTCGGGTCCTTTGATCCCGCCGGTGCGCGGATCAGGGTTCAATTGCGGGCTGCGGCGCGCACCATCCATTCGCCGCAGACCGGGGGGCGCAGCAAGCGTGCTCAGCGCAGCTGTGCCGCCACGAAATCCCAGTTCACCAGCTTCCAGAAGGCCTGCAGAAAGTGCGCGCGCTCGTTCTGGTAGTCGCTGTAATAGGCGTGTTCCCAGACATCGCAGACCAGCAAGGGGGTGCTGCTGCCGGTCAGTGGGGTGTTTGCATTGCGCGTGCTGACGATGGCCAGCTTGCCGTCCGGGTGCTGTACCAGCCAGGTCCAGCCCGAACCGAACACCGCCAGCGCGGCGCGGTTGAACTCCTCGCGCAACTTCTGCACGTCCCCGAACTGGCCGTTGATGCGCTCGGCCAGCAGGCCGTGCGGATCGCCGCCGGCGCGTGGATGCAGACATTGCCAGAAAAAGTCGTGGTTCCAGGCCTGTGCGGCGGCCTGGAACAGGCTGCCTTGGCTGTTGCGGACGATTTCCTCCAGCGGCAGCGCATCCAGCTCGGTACCGGCAATGCGCGCATTGACCGTGTCCACGTAGCCGCGATGGTGCCTGCCGTGATGCAGGTCCAGCGTTTCGGCCGAGATGTGCGGCTGGAGGGCGGTGCGGGAGTAGGGTAGGTCAGGCAGTTGGACGGGCATTGGAGATTCTTTTCGGGGCAGGGCGCCGGGAGTCGGCCGGCTCGGCTTACAATGGTCAACCACGGGAAAGTCTATCCGACCAGGACGGGCCGTTCTTTCGCAGTAGGGAGAATTCGAATGCCGGTGATGGAACAAATCCAGGCTGAGGTGGAGCAACACCCCCTCGTCTTGTTCATGAAAGGTACGCCGCAATACCCGATGTGCGGCTTTTCCAGCCGCGCGGTGCAGGCGCTGTTGGCCGCTGGTGCGATCAATCTGCGCACCGTCAATCTGCTGGAGTTCCCTGAGGTGCGGGCCAACCTGCCGCGCTATTCGAATCTGGCCACTTTTCCGCAGTTTTTCATGCATGGCGAGCTGATCGGCGGCTGCGACATTCTTCTGGAGCTGCTGGAGTCCGGCGAGCTCAAACGTATCGTTGCCGAGGCCGGGCAAGCGTGAGTGCCCAGCCTCGTGTGGGCGAGGGCGCCGATCTTGCCGGTCGGGTCATTCTGGTGGCAGGTGCCGCCGGCGGCCTGGGGGCTGCCGCAACCCGGGCGTGCGCGCAGGCCGGGGCTACCGTGGTGATGCTGGGGCGCAAGGTCGCCAAGCTCAATCGCGTCTATGACAGCGCCGCCCAGCTTGGTCCGGAGCCGCTGCTGTATCCGCTGGACCTGGAAGGGGCCAGCCCAGACGACTACGCAGCACTGGCTGAGCGGCTGGAGTCCGAGGTGGGGCGCTTGGACGGCGTGCTGCATTGCGCAGCCGATTTCGCTGGTTTGACCCCGTTTGCCTCCGGTGACCCGGCAGCCTTTGCCCGCGCCATCCACGTCAATCTGACCGCCCGCGCCTGGCTGACCCAGGCCTGTTTGCCACTGCTGCGGCAGCGTGATGACGCTGCGGTGGTGTTTGCACTGGATGATATCCAACGGGTCGGCCAAGCCTATTGGGGCGGTTATGGCGTGGCCCAATACGGGTTGCGCGGGCTGATCGAAAGCCTGCACCACGAGCTGCGCAATGGCCCGGTGCGGGTCTGCGGCCTGCAGCCCGGGCCGATGCGGACCGGCTTGCGGGCGCGTGCCTTCACCCATGAGGAAGATGCGGCGCCGGTGGATCCTGCCAATTACGCCGACGCAGCCGTGCAGCTGCTCGCCGCCGATGGCGTGGCCTGGCGTGGAAAGGTGCGGGACCTGGGCGGGTGACGATCCTTTCAGCGGCCCTGCTGCTGTTTCTGATCCTGGACCCGCTGGGCAATATCCCGGTGTTCCTGAGTCTGCTCAAGCCCTTGACGCCCAAGCGTCAGCGGGTGGTGCTGGTGCGCGAGCTGTTGATCGCGCTGGCGGTGTTGATGGCTTTCTTATGGGGCGGCAAGTACGCGCTGGAGCTGATGCACCTGCGGCAGGAGTCGGTGGCCATCGCCGGTGGCATCGTGCTGTTCCTGATCGGCATCCGCATGATTTTCCCGCGCCCTGAAGGCCTGATGGGCGCGGTGCCGGACGGTGAGCCCTTCATCGTGCCGATGGCCATACCGTTGGTGGCCGGCCCTTCGGGCATGGCGGCGGTGATGCTGATGGGCAGCAATGAGCCAGAGCGACTTGGCGATTGGAGCCTGGCCTTGCTGTTGGCCTGGGGCGGGACGGCGGCAATCCTGATGTCGGCAACCCTGCTTTACAAGCTGCTCGGGGCCCGCGCGCTGATCGCGCTGGAGCGCCTGATGGGAATGCTGCTGGTCGCAATTTCGGTGCAGATGCTGCTCGATGGTTTGGCGACGTATCTGGCCTCAATCAGGTAAGTGATTGATTGGCCGTGGGTGGCCCTGCCGCAGTGCAGCATGGCTGTCTTATGGCAGTCATAAACAGTCATTACCGTGTTAACCTTATCTTAACCGTTGCGGCTGAAACCGCCTCGGAAGGGACCCCCAAGATTCAAGACGATCAGGCGCTCGGTTGACCCCGGGGCTGATGGATCGCGCTTTTTCTCAATCGCCAACTCGTTTCGAGGCTACCCACCCATGAATCACCCGCGTATCAAGATGTCCAAGCTTGCACTTGGTCTTGTCGTCGCACTTGCGGCTGCTCCGGCTTTCGCCCAGAACACCTCCGCCGGTGTCGGTGGCCAGGTAACCAACAACGGCGGCCAGCCAGTTGTTGGTGCTGAAGTCACCATCACCCACGTCGAGTCGGGCACGGTCAGCCGTGCTACCACCGATGCTTCGGGTCGTTACAACGCACGCGGTCTGCGCGTGGGTGGCCCGTACACCGTCACCATCATCAAGTCCGGTGAAGGCACCAAGACCGAAGAAGGCGTGTACCTGAGCCTGAGCCAGACCAACACGGTCAATGGCACCTTGGGCGGCGACCTTGCAGCCACCAACCTGGAAGCCGTGCAGGTCATGGCTATCGGCGGTGGTTCGGACGTGTTCAGTGCGAACAAGATGGGTGCCGGTACCTCGGTGTCGCAGCAGCAGATTGAAGCGCTGCCGTCGATCAACCGCAACATCCAGGATTACGTGCGTCTTGATCCGCGCATCAGTCAGAGCGACAAGTCGCGTGGCGAGCTGACCGTCGGTGGTCAGAACCCGCGTTTCAATGCCATCCGCATCGACGGCATCAACACCAGCGACACCTTCGGTCTGGAGTCCAATGGCTTCCCGACCATGCGTCAGCCGGTTTCGATGGATGCCATTGAAGCCATCAACATCGACGTGTCCAACTATGACACCACCATCACCGGCGCCACCGGTGCAGTGGTCGATGCAGTAACCAAGTCGGGCACCAACGAATTCCACGGTTCGGTCTACGGCACCTACCGCGACAAGGACATGGTGGGTGACCACCCGGTCACCGATGCCAAGTTCAACGGCTTCGAAGACGAGAAGACCTGGGGCGCCACCTTCGGCGGCCCGATCATCAAGGACAAGCTGTTCTTCTTCGCCAACTACGAGAAGTACGAGCGTAGCCGCGCAGCCCAGTCCTACGGCCCGCGTGGTTCCAACGCCACCAACGTGGTCGACATCGATCCGGCGTTCATTGCTGAGGCCCAGCAGATTGCCAAGGACGTCTACGGCGTCGATATCGGCACCCTGGACGCTCCTGCTGAAACCAAGCAGGAAGTGGAAGAGTACGCAGTCAAGCTGGACTGGAACATCAACGACGACCACCGCGTCTCGGCACGTTTCTCCAAGCTGGAACAGGTTGATCCGAACCTGGTCGGCAGCAGCCGCTCCACCTCCTACGGTGGTCATGGCATTTCCGCCGCCGGTCCGGCGCTGGGCCTGAGCAGCCGTTGGTACGACATCAACAAGGAAGTGAAGACCAACGTCATCCAGCTGTTCAGTGACTGGAACGAGAACTTCTCCACCGAGTTCAAGGTCGGCCGCCGTACCTATGAATCGTTGAGCAACGTCTATTCCAAGCTGCCGCAGATCATCATCGGTAGTGGCCCGGGCAACTCCGCAGTTGCTCCGCCGTACCTCAATGCCGGTGCCGACGAATTCCGTCATGGCAACGACATCAGCACCAAGACCACCAATGCTTACGGCGCAGCCAACTGGTACCTCGGTGATCACACCCTGAAGTTCGGTTTCGATTGGGAATCCAACGACATCTACAACCTGTACGCGCAGAACATCTGGGGCACCTACGGCTTCGCCAACCTGGATGATTTCCGCAACGGCCACTACTGGGTGTATGACCTGAATGCGCCGGTGCCGGGCAAGGGCATGGATTCGGTGGCGATGCAGTACAAGCACCGCAATACCGGCCTGTTCGTGCAGGACACCTGGGCTGTCAATTACAACCTCAACCTGATGTTCGGCCTGCGCGTCGATATTCCGGATCTGGATGACGTGCCGGTGCACAACCTGCTGGTGCAGGAAATCTACGGTTACGACAACCGACAGACCCTGGACAAGGCGCTGGTACAGCCGCGCTTCGGCTTCAACTACACCTTCGACTACGACCGCCCGACGCAGCTGCGTGGTGGCCTGGGTCTGTTCCAGGGTGCGGCAGCCAACGTGTGGGTGGGTAACTCCTACCAGAACAGCGGCTTTGGTCTGATCGGCTACAACCAGCGCATCACCGCCAACCTGACCCAGGCGCAGCGCGAAGCGATCTGGGCCAACCTGCCGGTCTCGCTGGATGTGAACAACCCGACCGTGCCGTCGCCGGCATCGGGCTACACCATGATGGTCAACCTCATGGAAAAGGACATCGCACAGCCGTCGGTATGGAAGGCGAACCTGGCGTTCGATCACGAACTGCCGTGGTATGGCGTGGTCGGCTCGGTTGAGTTGCTGTACACCAAGGTCAAGGACGCCATCGCATTCGAGCGCCTGGATCTGGGCAACGTCAATGCTGTGCGCGGTCAGGACGGCCGTGACATGTATTGGGTGAACCCGTATGCGCCCAGCAACAGCACTGTTCGTGCAGGCAGCAACACCGGCGTCGCCGGTATCGCTGACACCATCCCGGGCTACGAAAACGTAACCGGCTGGCACAACGATGGTGTGATTCTGTTGAAGAACACCGACAAGGGCCGCAGCTACCAGTTCACCGCCAGCCTGAGCAAGCCGCTGACGGACGTTTGGGGCTGGTCGCTGGGTTACACCTACACCGACGCTACCGAAGTCAGCCCGCTGACCTCCTCGCGCGCTATCTCCAACTGGAACAACGTCGCCGGTATCAACCCGAACGACGTGGTCGCTTCGACCTCCAACTACGAGATCAAGAACCGCTTCACCGGCAGCCTGCAGTTCCGCAAGGCGTTCTTCGGTGACAACTACACGACCTTCTCGATGTTCTATGAAGGCCGTTCGGGCCTGCCGTACAGCTGGCGCTTCCTCAACGATGCCAACGGCGACGGTTACAGCAATGACCTGTTCTACGTGCCGGCAGGCCGTGGTGACGTCAAGTTCACCGGCGGCGCGGCAATGGAAGAAGCGTTCTTTGCCTGGTTGAATGGTCAGGAAGGTCTTGCCGGTTATGGCGGCCAGTCCGCACCGCGCAACAGCCAGCGCAACGCATGGGTCAACACCTTCGACGTGCGTATCAGCCAGGAACTGCCGACCTTCTTCAAGGGTCACAAGGCTGAGATCTGGTTGGACATCATGAACGTTGGCAATCTGCTGAATAAGGATTGGGGGCAGGTCAGCTACGCCTCGCCGTTCAGCGATCGCGGTGCCGCTTCCTTTGCGGGTATCGACCAGGCTACCGGCAAGTACATCTACAACTTCGACGAAAGCAAGGTCACCAAGGTCAACCTGACCGATTGGGAATCGCGCTGGTCGATGCAGATCGGCTTCCGCTACAAGTTCTGATCGTTTGACTGATCAGATGTGAATCGAAAACGGCCGGGGCAACCCGGCCGTTTTCTTTTTAATGGGGGGAGCGCTAAAGTCGATCGCCAAAGAGGAAGGAGCAGTTGTGGAAATGACCAAGAATGAAGGGGCAGCGAGGGCGCTGCCGGTGCAGGACGCACGTATTTATCCGCGTGGTGGTCTGGATGTGTTGTCGCGGGCAGAAGTGGCGCGGTTGCGCGACGCTTCCGGTGGCGGCATGCATGAACTGCTGCGCCGCTGTGCGCTGGCGGTGCTGACCAGTGGTAGCGCCTCGGATGACCCGCGCGCTGCGCGCGACCTGTATCCGGATTTCGATGTGCAGGTGACCCAGCAGGATCGTGGCGTCCGCATCGATCTGAGCAATGCGCCGGCGATGGCGTTCGTTGATGGCGAGATCATCCGTGGTATCGCCGAGCTGCTGTTCTCGGTGGTGCGCGATCTGGCCTACATGGCCATCGAGCTGGGGCCGGAATATGCCTCGGACCTGGAGACCTCGGACGGCATCACCAATGCGGTGTTCGGCGTGCTGCGCAATGCGCGCATTCTTGCGCCCAGCGATCCGAATCTGGTGGTTTGCTGGGGTGGGCACTCGATCTCGCGTGACGAATACCTGTACACCAAGCAGGTCGGCTATGAGCTGGGCCTGCGCAGCCTGGACATCTGCACCGGCTGCGGCCCGGGCGCGATGAAGGGCCCGATGAAGGGCGCCACCATTGCCCACGCCAAGCAGCGCAAGACCAATACCCGTTACATCGGCATCACCGAGCCGGGCATCATTGCCGCAGAGTCGCCGAACCCGATCGTCAACCACCTGGTGATCATGCCGGACATCGAGAAGCGCCTCGAAGCCTTCGTCCGTCTTGGCCACGGCATCATCGTGTTCCCGGGTGGCGTTGGCACCGCCGAGGAGATCCTGTACCTGCTCGGCATCCTGCTGCGCGAGGAGAACAAGGACCTGCCGTTCCCGTTGATCCTCAGCGGCCCGGCTATCGCTGCACCATACTTCCAGCAGATCGACCGCTTCATCCGGTTGACCCTGGGCGACAAGGCGGCGGAACGCTACGAGATCATTGTCGGCGACCCGGTTGCCGTGGCCCGCAAGATGTCACAGGGCATCAAGCGGGTGCGCGAGTTCCGCCTGGCCCACCGCGATTCGTTCTTCTACAACTGGCAGGTGGACATTCCGCTGGCCTACCAGCAGCCCTTCGTGCCCACCCATGAGGCGATGGCGGGCCTGGACCTGCACAAGGGGCGCCCCGCGCCGGACCTGGCCGCCGACCTGCGACGGGCGTTCTCCGGCATCGTTGCCGGTAACGTCAAGGAAGAGAGCATGGCGCGGATCGAGGAATTCGGCCCGTTCAAGATCCATGGCGACAGCGAGATGATGCAGGCGCTGGATGAACTGCTGCGCGCCTTCGTCGAGCAGCGCCGGATGAAGATCTCCGGTGAGTACCATCCTTGTTATCAGGTGGTTGCCTGATCAGTGTCGGGGTAGCTTGACTGTTGTCAGGTGTGTGTCGGCGGCGGTAGTGGTGCTCACTACTGCCTTGCCGCCGAAGTGCGCATCCAGGCGGCTCCGGGTTGATCTCAAGCCGAGTTGGTGTCCGGTAGTTGCCTCACGCGTGCCGGCTTGGAAAGGGTTGCTGATTTGAATGGTCACCCAGTCGGGATCTACGTCCACGCTGACGACCAGTGTGCCGCCATGGAGGCTGGGTTCGATGCCGTGGCGGATCGCATTCTCCATCAGCGGCTGCAGCGACAGGCTGGGGACCAACAGGGCGGGTAGGCTGTCCGGAACCCGCCAATCCAGGGTCAGACGTTCGCCAAAACGGGTTGCCTCTATATCCAGGTACTGGTGCGAAAGCTCCAGCTCCTGGGGCAGTGGCACCGTGCCGCTTCGCGACAGTGCCGCCCGGAACAGGTCGGCCAGATCGACCAGTAGCCGCTCGCTGGCAGATGGATTCTGGCGAACCAGTGCCACGGCGGAATTGAGTGCGTTGAACAGGAAGTGGGGATCGACCCGTGCGCGCAGTGCGTCCAGCTCCGCCTGTTTGGCCTGCAGGGCAAGCAAGCGATTGCGCCAGTGGCTCTGGAAGGCAGCTACCCCGAGTAGCCCGAAAATCAGGCTCAGCGCCACCATGTGGAACAGGAGCTGTCGCCAGCCTTCGGCGGGGGCAGGAACGGCACCGTCCAGCAACAGCCATAGCAGCAGGTAGGTGGTGCTGGTGCTGAGCAGTAGCGCGCCAAGAGCGGCTGTGGCGATCGTGGTGGGGCGATGTTTCTGTAACGGCTTCCGGAAAAGATAGAGCAGGCCCAGGCAGAGCAGGGTGGTCCACTGGATCGCCAGCGAGTTGAGCCCGAACAGTATCAGGCGGTCGCCGTCTACCCCTGGCGACAAGCTCATGGCCATGGCCAGCGCTTCGCCGATCATGATGATCCAGACGAGCGTATACGGCCGCCAGAGCACTTCAAGCGGCTCTGGTGCGTCCGCTGGCAGGTGGGGGGGGCTGGCAGTGTGGCCGTTCGTGGTGGTGGTAATACCGCTCATCCGGTTTGGGGTGACGCTCGCAATTGGACGCCGTTATCTTAACCATGGCCATTGCGCCGGGGGATGACGTAGATGCGTTTCGAAATACTAAAAGCGGGGTTGCGCTCAGCCGGGCGAGCCGAACGGGGCTTCACGCTGGTCGAACTGATGGTGACGGTGGTCGTGTTGGCGGTCCTTATCGCTATCGGCATGCCGGCCATGAACGGGCTGATCAACTCCAATCGCCTCACCACGCAGTCCAATGAGCTGGTCGGGGCGATTCAAATGGCGCGCAGCGAAGCGATCAAGCGCAACGCCCCGGTGTCCATGTGCGGCTCGCTTGACGGCCTTACCTGCGCAGCTGCGGGTAACTGGACGCAATGGCTGGTGGTGCTGGATTCGGACGATTCGGTGCTGCAGGCCGGGGAGGTCCGGCCGCCAGCTGTGGTCAATTCTGCCACCCCGCGTATCACGTTCAATTCCGATGGTTTGGCGCGGACTGCTGCAGGGTTGTTGTTTGCGGGCAATGTGGCGGTTTGCCTGCCAGTGACCCGTCCAGAACAGAACCTGCGCCGCGTGGCGGTCGTGTCGGGTTCCAGGACTTCCATTACGTCAGCGAACAATGGCGGGGCATGCCCATGAACACTTTCCGGACTTGCCGCCGCGAACCACTGCGTCGCCAGAAAATTGCCGGCGTCAGCCTGTTGGAAGTACTTATTTCAGTGCTGATCATGGGTATCGGCATGCTTGGTATTGCGGCCATGCAAGCGACTGCGTTGCGCAACAGCCAGAGTTCCGTTGAACGCAGCCAGGCGGTGATCCAGAGCTATACGATCATCGATGCGATGCGAGCCAACCGCGAATTGGCGCTGGGTGGCAGCTATAACACGGGGGGCTGGATGTGCAGCGCTCCCACCGGCAGCTCGTTGAGCGCAACAGACAGCGCATCCTGGTTGGCCTCGCTGCGTGCAGCATTGGGCAGTGCAGTCGATGATGCCGCTGTCTGCGGTCAGGTGAGCTGCACCACGAGCACGGGGATCTGTGTGGTGGGCGTGCGTTGGGACGACAGCCGTGCCGGCGCCAGCAATGGGAGCCAGCAAGGCTCCGACGAGTATTCGGTTGAAACGAGGGTGCGGCTATGAATGGGGGCCGGCGTATGGGGTCGCGCCGCGGCATTATCGGTCTGAGTCTGATCGAGTTGATGATCGCGTTGCTGTTGGGCACATTGGTGATTGGTGCGGCGATTGGCATTTTTCTGGCCAATCGGCAGACCTATAGGACCACCGATAGCCTGGGGCGGATTCAGGAGAACGTGCGTACGGCTTTCGAGCTGATGGCCCGGGATATGCGTGAGGCTGCGGGTAATCCTTGCTCCAATTCGGTGCCCCTGGTGAACGTGGTCAACAGCGCCGGCACGCGTTGGTGGACCCGTTTGGATACCTGGGGCAATGCGGCGCGCGGTTACGGTGGTACCGAGGCGTTTGCTGATTCGGCATTTGGTTCGGGCGCGGCGGAGCGGATCTCCGGCACCGACGCCATCGAGCTGATTTCAACCGACAGCAATGTCTCGACGTTGGAGAGTCATGATCCGGCTGCAGCAACGATGTTGCTCAACAAGGCCAACCATGGGTTTGTTGCCGGCGATCTGGCCTTGGTGTGCAACCCCAGACAGGCCAGTATTTTCCAGGTAAGCAGTGTTGTCGGCAGCAGCATCGGTCACGGCACGGGGGGTAGTCCTGGTAACTGTACGGCGGCGCTCGGGATGCCGCTCAACTGTGGAGGCGGGGCGACGTTCAAGTACCCGCAGCCCAGCTCGGTGGTTGCGCGGCTCAGCGCCACGCGTTGGTTCATTGCCAACAACCCCAATGGCCGGCCGTCCTTGTATCAGACCCGTCTGACCAGTGCCGGGCCGGTCTCACAGGAGGTGGTTGAAGGTGTCAGCAGCATGACCTTCACCTATTTGCTGGATGGTGCCGGGTCCTACGTCGATGCGGCAGCCGTGGGCAGCAGCTGGCCTCAGCTCAAGGCTGTGCGTGTTTCCATGACCTTCATTGGAGAGCCGAATACGGGGGTGGGTGGCGTGCCTTTGGCTCGTACCCTGACCCAGGTTGTCAGCATCCGGAATCGAAATCCATGAAGGCTTTCAATGGAAACAACGCAATGAGGGCGCAGCAGCGGGGCATCTCCTTGCTGATCGTGCTGGTGCTGCTATTGATCATGACGTTGCTGGGTCTGGCGATCCTCCGCAATACCATGATGGAGGAGCGCATGACGGCCAATATGTATGAGCGCAGCCTTGCATTCCAGGCCGCCGAATCCGCGCTCCGTCAGGGTGAGCTGATTGCCGCGGGGGCGCCAGCGGCACCCTCGTCGGGTTGCAACAATGTTGGCGTCTGCGCAAAGCCGGATGCAGTCGTTGCAGATCGCTGGGCGGATTCCAGCTTCACTGGTTGGGTGGAAGCTACCGCTATTCCGGATGCCAGTCCGGCGCCCCCGCCGTCGGCGTACTTCGTCGAGTACATGGGGGAGGCACCAACTTGGCCGGGCTGCGACCGTCAGGTGCCAATGCCTGCCCTGTGTATGGCTCCCAGTTTCCGGGTCACCGCGCGTAGTACGGACGATGCGCGGGCCACGGTGATTGTCCAGTCCAATTTCCTGGTTCGTTGAGGATTGACATGAAAACTCATATTCAAACCAAGCGTAGCCAGTGCGCGGACAGGTTGTCCAAACTTGCTCCTGGAGCTCTGGCATTCGCAGTGACATTGTTGGCGCTTCCGGTGAATGCTGGAATTAAGCTGCCGAATGACCCGCTGACCACCGAAACGCGGGTTGCGCCCAACGTGCTTTTCATTCTCGATGATTCGGGGTCGATGGCATTCGATGCAATGCCAGCGAATACAATTTCGGGTGTCACTGGCCAGGCGTACACCGTAAATACGCTTTACTACGATCCCTCCCGTACTTACCTGGCTTGGCAAAATGCCGATGGCGGGTTGATGACCGGCGGTACCACATACGGCGCTGTGTACGGGGATTTCAACCTCGTCGGTAATGCCACGATCGATCTTGCTGATAGCAGTAGCTGCCGCAGTTACAACCGGAATACCGACTCCACGAGTGGTACAACGGATAAGGGCACCAAGGTGTGCGGTGGTATCCAGACCTTTTATGTGCCTAAAGACAAGACACAGACAGACTCCGGCTATCTGACCAATCAGGCGAATTACTACCGTTATCAGATTCACACCGATGGTCGAGTGGTGCGTAGTCAGTATGCAACGCGGGTAGTTGGCACGGCCAATCGCGGTTGTGGTAACAAGAACAACGAGTGGGGTAGTTGCGAGTATCTGACCCCTACGACGCTCCGCGATGAAGCGGCGGAACGAGTCAACTACGCAACGTGGTTCTCCTATCATCGCACTCGCATGAAGGCGGCAAAAGCCGGTGCCGGCGTTGCGTTCAGCAAGCTTGGTCAAAATGTGCGGGTTGGCTACCGGACGATTTGGGGCCGTAACGGCTCCTCTACCGACAAGAACTGGCCAACCCAGACCGCACCGATTCCAGTCAACTATAACAACGGGATTTTCGCAGATCCCAAAGGTAGTGCCGGCGACAACAACAATCGCAGTCGTTGGTATGCCCGTCTGTACGGCACTATTGGCTACGACGGCACGCCATTGCATGGCGCGCTTGATAATGCTGGTCGGTACTTTTCCAGTGATGCCAGTGGCGGTGCCTATGGTCCTGAAGCGGCGAAAGACCAGTATTCATGCCGGCAGAATTTCACCATTCTGACAACCGATGGTTATTGGAACAATGTCAGCGGTGCGCCTGGCGAGCAGGACAATGAAGATGGCAAGGAGATCACTGGACCCGGTGATCGTTCCTATAAATATGTGAAAGGCGCTCCGTATGCCAGCTCCGCTTCCAATACGCTCGCTGACGTCGCCATGCGCTACTGGAAGAATGATCTTCGCACCGACCTGACCAATGATGTGCCCACCAATGGGTCGGATCCGGGGTTTTGGCAGCATATGGTCACCTTCGGTATCGCCATTGGTTTGGCAGGCAATACCGGCTACAAGAGTGTGTCGGAGGTTCCTGCGAATTTCAGCGCTTGGCCAGATCCGACCGACAAGGAAGACGGGGATCGCATTGACGATCTGCTGCATGCGGCGGTCAATGGGCGCGGGCAATTTGTTTCCGCTGGCGATCCGGACGCGTTTGCGCGCGGCCTTTCCAATGCACTTGCTGCCATTACTGAGCGCGTTGGCTCGTTCTCGAACGTGAGTGCGAACTCTACCTCGCTGGATACCGGTGCGAAGGTGTTTCAGGCCAGTTACATCTCGGGTGTCTGGACCGGCCAGGTTGCGGCGTATGGGGTGAGCAAACAGGTGGTGTCCTCGGACCCCACCTGGCGCGCCTCTGAAGGTGTTCCTGCGACCAATCGTAAGGTGTTCAGTAGTACTGGCAGTGCGGGCGCGGTGTTCCCCGCCGGTGCAACCGGCACTCAGTTGGCGGCATTGGCCCGTACCGGAGTGAATGACTATCCGGTTACCGCGGCGAACAACGCGGCTTACATCGCAGGGGCCCGAGATCTGGAGCAGCGCTTGGGTGGCACCCTGCGCAACCGCAACCACCTGTTCGGCGACGTCGTCAATTCATCTCCGGCCTATGTAAAGGAAACAGATACGATTTACGTCGGTGCAAACGATGGCATGCTTCACGCGATCAATGCCGCTGATGGCGCCGAGCTGTTTACGTTCATTCCCAGTGGTATCGATTGGACAAACCTTGGGTTGCTCAGTCGTCCGGACTACGCGCATCGGTTTTTTGTTGATGGGCCGATGGTGGTGTCAACGCGCGCACAGACCCCAGATCAGAATGTGCTTGTTGGCGCGCTGGGGAAGGGTGGTAAGGGCTTGTTTGCACTGGATGTGACCAATCCGGCAACATTCAGCGCGCGTAGCTATAAGTGGGAAACCAGTGCCAGCAATGCAAATATCGGCTTGGTACAGTCGCGTCCTATTATTGCCAAGCTCAACGATGGCTCGACTGCGGTCATCGTGGCCAATGGCATAAACAGTACGAATGGTCACGCGGTATTGATGATCTATGACCTGCAAACGGGTAGCCTGATCAAGCAGATCGACACCGGGGTTGGCTCGGCGGTCGATGCTGATGCCAATTCCAACGGTCTATTTGCCCCTACCGGTTGGGACGCGGATGGTAATGGCACCGTCGACTACGTGTATGGCGGCGACATGCTGGGTAATGTCTGGAAGTTCGACATCTCGGCGGCGGCTGCATCGAGCTGGGCTGTGTCCGGCGGGGCTCCGCTTTTTCAAGCGGTTGATTCTGCGGGTGTGGCTCAACCGATTACTTCAGGCCTCAGCGTTTCAATGCACCCGACTACCTATCAGACATGGGTGACGTTCGGTACGGGTCGGCTTATGACAGTGGGTGACATGAGCAACAAGGCGGTGCAGACGCTGTATGGCTTCGTTGACGATGGTTCGGCCAAGGCGCGGCGTGGGCAGAATGCCAACTTGACCGGTCGCAGTGTGGTTGCCAATGGAACGTATGGTGGCTACCTGGTCCGCTCGTTTGAAGCTAAGACAGCGCTGCCGGCAGGCTCCAAGGGCTGGTATGTGGATCTGTTGAACCCGACTGCAGATGGCGCCAAAGCTATTGGCGAGCGTGTCGTCAGTGACTCGCAGGTTGTTGGGGACGTGTTGATCGTTTCCAGTGTCATTCCGACGTCCGAGGCTTGCCAGCCTGACGGTAAGGGTTATCTGAACGCCCTTGATGCCTATACCGGGACCAGTACTGGGCCTTCCTTGTTCGATCTCAACGGTGATGGTAGTTACACCGATGAAGTCCTGACCAGCGGCGACACCAAGCTGCCTATCGGCTCGGTTGATCTGGGTGTCGGTATGCCGACCCTCGCGGACGTGCTGCGTGGCATCGCGGTGCTGGGTGGTTCCAGTGGCGGTCGAGCCAAGGTCAATGTGCGTGAGACGCGCAATGTGGGTCGCGTGTCCTGGCGTGAAATCATTAACAATTGATGGGGGCGGGGATGAAGCAGTTGAGGTGTCGGCAGCGTGGCTTCACGCTGGTTGAAATAATGATTGTCGTGGTGATCATCGCTGTACTGTCGGCGATCGCTTACCCGAGCTACCAAAACCACGTTGTCAAGACGCGGCGTGCGGCAGCTTCGGCCTGTTTGCTGGAGTCGGCGCAGATGGCCGAGCGCTATTTCACGACCAACCTCACCTATGTGGGGGCGGCAGTGAGCCAGTGCGGTAATGGTTTGGATAATTTCTACACCATCGGTTTTGACGGCGATCCAGCCGCACGTTCTTACACGCTGCAGGCTGTTCCGAAAGGCTTGCAGGAGACCAAGGATGTCAAGTGTGGGACGCTCAAGGTGACGTCGCAGGGCGTAAAGAGTGTTACTGGCTCGGATAGTGGTGCGCCGACCAAGTGTTTTTGATCGGCCGAAGGGGAGTTGCGGTGCAGCTCCCCTTCGCTATGTTTCATGCAAAAAAAAACCTGCCGATGGCAGGTTTTTTTTTGGCGCCCGAAGTTGGACTCGAACCAACGACCCCCTGATTAACAGTCAAGTGCTCTAACCGGCTGAGCTATTCGGGCGGGGAGGCGCATTATAGGTAGATGAGCGGCGGTTCGCAACACCTTCCGTTCGAGTGCGCTGTCAGTGGCAGCTTGTACGCACTGGAGCGGCTTCGCTACGGACGCGTCCGCCATTGCTGACCACGATTTTGCTCAGCATGACGCCCGATGTGCAGATTCGAAAGCTTGTGTTCGCGCCGCTGCTGCGGCCATCGGGAAGATAGCGCAAGCGCGTCCGGCCTTTGTTGCTGTAAATGTGAACCCGGGTGTTGGCAGATAGTTGCGCCGTCATCAGGATTCGCGTTGAGGTTGTGGTTGTTGGGTTTAGCGCCGAATCCATTACCAGCCAGCCAAAGCTCCAGTTGTTGTCCGCGCGGCAGCTGTTGCCGTCCGAGGATGGGCAGAGTATGGCAATGCGGCGCTGGGTCACGGCGTGGTTGCGCGCGAAAGCGATATGGGTAATCAACAGGTTCGCGGAGCTGATGGCGCCTTGTCTTTCGCTCAGTTTTCGCATGTAGGGCAGGGCAATGGCGCCAAGAATCAGTCCGATTGCCATCACCATGGTGGCTTCCAGCAGCGTAAGGCCGCGCATGGCATGAGGGGTGGCTGTCCTGGGCTGGTTCATGTTCGGCCTGTGGCTGCGCGGATGGCGCAGGATGATCATCCTGTGGCAGTGCTTGCTTCGCCTTCGGCATGGGCTGCTCTGAGAGGTCAGGCTAGTGCGTGATCAGGGCTCCGTGACGGCGGGGCTATACTTGGCTGTCCGTATAGGCGCCATCGATATGTCAGACAGCTTCCAGCTCGTATCGCCGTATTCGCCCTCCGGCGACCAGCCGGCTGCCATCGAAAAGCTGGTGGCCAACTTTGAAGCGGGCATCGCCAAGCAGACCCTGCTGGGCGTTACCGGCTCCGGCAAGACCTACACCATCGCCAATGTGGTGCAGCAGGTGCAGCGGCCGACGCTGGTGATGGCGCCGAACAAGACCCTGGCCGCGCAGCTGTACGGCGAGTTCAAGGCGTTCTTCCCGAACAACGCGGTGGAGTACTTCGTCAGCTACTACGATTACTACCAGCCCGAAGCTTATGTGCCGTCCTCGGATACCTTCATCGAGAAGGACAGTTCGATCAACGAGCACATCGAGCAGATGCGGCTGGCGGCGACCAAGACCCTGCTGTCGCGGCCGGATGCCATCGTGGTGGCGACGGTGTCGGCGATCTACGGCCTGGGCGCGCCGGAAGACTATCTGTCGCTGCGGCTGATCCTGTCCAAGGGCGAGCGCATCGATCAGCGTGACCTGATCAAGCACCTGACCCAGCTGCAGTACACCCGCAACGAGTACGAGTTGCAGCGCGGTACCTTCCGCGTGCGCGGCGAGGTGATCGATGTGTTCCCGGCCGAGCTGGACAGCGAGGCGCTGCGCATCGAGTTGTTCGATGGCGATATCGAACAGCTCAGCATGTTCGACCCGCTCACCGGTGAAAGCCTGCGCAAGATGCAGCGCTACACCATTTACCCGAAGACCCATTACGCCACCACGCGCGAGCGGGTGCTGGCGGCGGTGGAGACCATCAAGGCCGAGTTGAAGGAGCGGCTGGAGCAGCTGTACGCGCAGAACAAGCTGGTCGAAGCGCAGCGCCTGGCGCAGCGCACCCAGTTCGATCTGGAAATGATGGCCGAGGTCGGCTACTGCAACGGCATCGAAAACTACTCGCGGCATCTCACTGGCAAGGCGCCGGGCGAGCCGCCGCCGACTCTGTTCGACTACCTGCCGCCGGATGCGCTGCTGGTCATCGATGAGTCGCACGTGACCATTCCGCAGATCGGCGCCATGTACAAGGGTGACCGTTCGCGCAAGGAAACGCTGGTCGAATTCGGCTTCCGTCTGCCATCCGCGCTGGATAACCGCCCGCTGCGTTTCGAAGAGTGGGAAGCGCGCTCACCGCGTGCCATCTATGTGTCGGCCACGCCCGGCCCGTATGAACTGCGCGAGTCGGGCAATGACATCACCGAGCTGGTGGTCCGCCCGACCGGCCTGATCGATCCGCAGGTGGAGATCCGCCCGGTCGGCACCCAGGTTGATGACCTGATGTCGCAGGCCAATGAGCGCATCAAGATGGGCGACCGGGTGCTGGTCACCACGCTGACCAAGCGCATGGCCGAAAACCTCACCGAATACCTTAGTGAGCACGGCATCCGCGTGCGCTATCTGCACTCGGACATCGACACGGTGGAGCGCGTGGAAATCATCCGCGATCTACGCCTGGGCAAGTTCGATGTGCTGGTCGGCATCAATCTGCTGCGCGAAGGTCTGGATATGCCGGAGGTGTCGCTGGTGGCAATCCTGGATGCGGACAAGGAGGGCTTCCTGCGCTCCACCGGTTCGCTGATCCAGACCATCGGCCGCGCTGCTCGTAACGTGCGCGGCAAAGCCATCCTGTATGCCGACAAGATGACCCGTTCGATGCAGGCGGCCATCGACGAAACCGACCGTCGCCGGCAGAAGCAGGTTGAATACAACGAGGCGCACGGCATCGTGCCGCAGTCAGTGGTGCGGCCCATCGTCGACATCCTCGAAGGTGCGCATGAGGAGAGCTCGCCCAAGTCCAGCGCCAAGGGCAAGGGGCGGCGCGTGGCTGAGCCCGAGAGCGATTACCTGCCGCTGGAGCCGGCCAAGCTGGCTGCGCGCCTCAAGGAGCTGGAGCAGCGGATGTACCAGCATGCGCGTGACCTGGAATTCGAGGACGCCGCGCGCGTGCGTGACCAGATCCATCGCCTGAAGGAGGCGAATCTGGGCTGAAGTCGGCCGGTGTGAAGTTTTTCCAGAAAACGGTTGTTCTTCGTGAAGAGCGGGGTTAAGATACGCGCCCTCGCAGCGAAGATTTGTTGCTGAGAAGGGCGGTTAGCTCAGCGGTAGAGCACTACCTTGACATGGTAGGGGTCACAGGTTCGAACCCTGTACCGCCCACCACTTCCTCGGGAAGTGGCCACCAAAGCCCGGCGCAGGCCGGGTTTTGTGTTTCCAGGTGATGTTGCGCGTTGCGGTGTGGGTGGGTTTGGCCCTCGCAGCGTGGATAGTTTCAAAACGGGCGGTTAGCTCAGCGGTAGAGCACTACCTTGACATGGTAGGGGTCACAGGTTCGAACCCTGTACCGCCCACCACTTCGGTTTCCTGCGGATCGAGGTGAAAAGTACAAAAGCCGGCACATGTGCCGGCTTTTTTTGTGCCCATTGATTTGTCATGTGTTGCTGTCGCGGAGGCTCATCGTGAACTCCCGTTGTGAAGGGAAGTGCTGGAGCATCATCGGTAAGGGCGTTCCGGTTGGGGCGCCTCATGGCTTGGCTGGCCGGTCGTTGAGTCAGCGGGCCTGACAAGTAGTGATGCCATTGGCGGAAGCGCAGCCAATACGGAAGCTGGGGCCGATTGGACCGGTGATCGGAATGCCCCTTCTTTGCGCCTCGATCAAGAAGTTCTGTAGATCGGTTGCGGGTGGGCCATTGAACTCGTATTCACGGTATCCACCCTTTGCGAAATCATCGTTGCTCCTCGGGATGGAGTTGTTGTGCGCGTCCTTGGCGCTGTTTGAGTCCTCTTCCCAGCGTTTGGTCTTGACGTTGTAGAAGATTTCCATCGAGCTTCCGTCGCCGAAGCCCAGTTCGACCGTCACCTGGGCGCCATCTGATTTCAGCCATGTGTACGGGTTGAGTACCCGCAGCACGCTGTTACCGCCGGCGATCAGGGCCGGCCACCGGTAGTCCATGTCGTCCAGCAGGTTGTTCATTTTTGCTGAGTTGTTGATTGCTTCCCAGGCGCTTTCGGGAAATTCTGCTTGGGCTGCAGGCGTAGCGCTGCGCGCGGAACTGCTGGCCTGGATGATCGCCAGATCGGCTATGTCTACGTGTACTCGTAATGAGTTGCCATTGGCTTGATATACCGCGATCAGATCGGCGAAGTAGTCGTCCAGGGCTGCTGGTGGTGTTGATTCGTGGAGTTCGAGGTTGCCGGTAATTACGTAAGTCTTGAGGTCGGCGGTGGAAAGGCTGAAGACTGCGACAGCGCCAAAGTCGATTTCGGATCTCGCGGCGGCTTGCATTTGTTGAGAGGAGCAGCTTTCACATTGTGCTGCGGGCCATTCTTGGGCATCGGCGCTTTGCAGGAAGCCTAGTGTGAGGAGCCCTGTCGCGAACAGTTTGTGATGCATGGCGATTTTCCCGTTAGATGATCCATATCAGTCGGACAAGGCAGAGGCTTGTCAGGGTAGTCATCCAGATGACGGCTCGTGGCTTGGAGGTCCGGGAAACAAATACGGCTGCCAGCGCGCAGATTGTTGCTGAGCCAGCTGCGGTGATTGCCAGGTTGCCGCGCGTTGTCGTGGTTGCGCCCAAGGCGCCGAGTGTGACGAGGGTTAGTGCCAGTAAGCTTCGGGTCGGATTGTGGGAGATGGGCCGCATTGCGGGGCGTTCCTTGCAATAAGTCGTCCTGGTTTATTGATGCTAATGAGTATCAATTACAATAACGTGACGACGGGCTGCTCGTTGAAAGGGCAGGTGAGGCGAAGTGTCGGAAGTCGTTTGGCGATCAGCGTTGTGGCTGTTCGTCATGTGATTGGCATTTATCGATAGGCCGCGGTTGCATGCTTGCGGCGATTTCAGGCAGTTTTGTCGTGATTGGTTTAATATCGTCCCAGTAACCTCTTCGGCAGCCAAGGTGGCCCGCGCAAAGCGTCGGCCGAGCGTGTGACATGAGCACTACCATCGCCCATTGCTGAACCCCGCCACCGCCCTGATGCCAGGCGCCGTCGTGGCGCTTTTTTATTGCCCTGATTCCCATGAACTCCCTTGAAACCGCGCCTGTTGGCGTTGTTTCCAGCCCGCCCGGCGGGCCGTGACCTTTGGTGACCCCATGATCAACATCACTCTCCCAGACGGCAGCGTCCGTCAGTTCGAAAACCCGGTCAGCGTCATGGACGTTGCCCAGTCCATCGGTGCGGGTCTGGCCAAGGCCACCATTGCCGGCGCCGTTGATGGCGTGCAGGTCGATGCCAGCGACGTGATCGACCACGACGCTTCGCTGCGCATCATCACCGCCAAGGACGAGGAGGGTGTGGAGATCATCCGCCACTCCTGCGCCCACCTGGTTGGCCACGCGGTGAAGCAGCTGTACCCGGAGGCCAAGATGGTGATCGGCCCGGTCATCGCCGAAGGTTTCTACTACGACATCTACAACGAGCGCCCGTTCACGCCGGAAGACCTGGCGGCGATCGAGAAGCGCATGGGCGAGCTGATCGCGCAGGACTATGACGTCGTCAAGAAGGTCACGCCGCGTGCGGAAGTGATTGAAATCTTCAAGGCGCGTGGCGAGGAGTACAAGCTGCGCCTGATCGAGGACATGTCCGACGACATCACCGCGATGGGTATGTACTACCACCAGGAATACGTGGACATGTGCCGTGGTCCGCACGTGCCGAACACGCGCTTTCTGAAGTCCTTCAAGCTGACGCGCATCTCTGGTGCGTATTGGCGCGGCGATGCCAAGAACGAGCAGCTGCAGCGCATCTACGGCACCGCATGGGCCGACAAGAAGCAGCTTGAGGCCTATATCAAGCGCATCGAAGAAGCTGAAATGCGCGACCACCGCCGCATCGGCAAGCAGCAGGATCTGTTCCACCTGCAGGAAGAAGCGCCGGGCCTGGTGTTCTGGCATCCGAAGGGCTGGTCGATCTGGCAGGTTGTCGAGCAGTACATGCGCAATGTCTACCGCGAAAGTGGTTACGGCGAAGTGCGCTGCCCGCAGATCCTGGACGTGAGTCTGTGGAAGAAGTCCGGTCACTGGGATAACTACCAGGACAACATGTTCTTCACCGAATCGGAGAAGCGCACCTATGCGCTGAAGCCGATGAACTGCCCGGGTCACGTGCAGTTGTTCAACCAGGGCCTGCACAGCTACCGCGACCTGCCGATCCGTTACGGCGAGTTCGGTGCCTGCCACCGCAACGAACCGTCCGGTGCGCTGCACGGCATCCTGCGTGTGCGCGGTTTCACCCAGGACGATGGCCACATCTTCTGCACCGAAAGCCAAGTCGAAGCCGAAGTGACGGCGTTCCACCAGCAGGCGCTGGCGGTGTACAAGGCATTCGGCTTCGAAGAGATCCAGATCAAGATCGCGCTGCGTCCGGAATCGCGTCTGGGCGACGACGAAACCTGGGACAAGGCTGAAGGCGCACTGCGCACCGCATTGTCCAGCTGCGGCGTCGAGTGGCAGGAGCTGCCGGGCGAAGGCGCGTTCTATGGCCCGAAGATCGAGTACCACCTGAAGGACGCCATCGGCCGTACCTGGCAGCTGGGCACCATGCAGGTCGACTTCATGATGCCGGGCCGCCTCGGAGCTGAATACGTCGATGAGAACAGCCAGAAGCGCCATCCGGTGATGCTGCACCGGGCAATCGTGGGCTCGATGGAGCGTTTTCTGGGCATTTTGATCGAGCAGCACGCCGGCTCGTTCCCGACCTGGCTGGCGCCGGTGCAGGTGATGGTGGCCAATATCACTGACGCCCAGGCCGATTACGTCAACGAAGTTCGCAAAAGCCTTGCAAATCAAGGCTTCCGGGTTGACGCCGATTTGCGCAACGAAAAGATCGGCTATAAGATTCGCGAGCATACGCTGCAGCGGGTGCCGTATCTGCTGGTCGTGGGTGACCGCGAGAAGGAGAACGGGGCGGTGGCGGTACGCACGCGAGCCGGTGAAGACCTTGGCTCGATGTCGGTTCAGGCCTTCGTCGAGCGGCTGCAGGCAGAATTGAAACACTGAAGTAAGTAGGGCCCCGGCCCCGGCGGACACTCCGCAGGGCCGGTACTAATCCACTTGGAGATTGCAATATCAGTATCCCTGACAACAAACAGAACCGTCGTAACCAGGAAATCCGCGTTCCGCGCGTGCGCGTGATCGGTAGTGATGGTGAAATGATCGGCGTGCTCACGCGCGACGAGGCGCTGTCGATGGCCGAAGACGAAGGTCTGGACCTGGTCGAGATTCAGCCGCAGGCTGATCCGCCGGTGTGCAAGATCATGGACTTCGGCAAGTTCAAGTTCGAAGCGCAGAAGAAGGCCAACGAGGCCAAGAAGAAGACCAAGCAGGTCGAGATCAAGGAAGTGAAGTTCCGTCCGGTTACGGATGAGGGCGACTACCAGATCAAGCTGCGCAAGATGCGCGGTTTCCTCGAAGAGGGCGACAAGATCAAGGTCAACATCCGCTTCCGTGGCCGCGAAATGAGCCATCAGGAACTGGGTCGCGAAATGGCCAACCGGATCGAAGCCGATCTGGGTGAGGACATCGTGATCGAGTCCCGTCCGCGCCTGGAAGGCCGGCAGATGGTCATGATGATCGCGCCGAAGAAGAAATAAGCCGCCGGCCTGCGGGCCGCTGCTTTGCTGAGCGGGGAGGGGCCTTGGCTACCTCCCTGTTTGCATGCCTGTTCAGCTGATTTGAGCGCCAGCCCACTTGCTGTTTGCAAGCGACTGACGCGCAAGGCATAATGGGCGGCCCGGTTCGCCGGGTTTGTTGTTTGCTTCACCCAGGACCTGCCTGCCTCCAGTGGGAGTGTGGGCTTTAAACAGACAAGGGCAGGGACGGAAAGTGTGGGTAAAACCACCGCCCAGTCAGTGAAAAGAGACCATCAAGGACATAGCAATGCCCAAGATCAAGACCAACCGGGCGGCGGCCAAGCGTTTCCGCAAGACCGCCTCCGGCAAGTACAAGTGCGGTCACGCCAACCGTAGCCACATCCTCACGAAGAAAGCGACCAAGCGGAAGCGTAACCTGCGTCAGACGAATCACGTCCGCGCAGAAGACGCAGGCCGTCTGGACCGTATGCTTCCCTACCTCTGAGGACTGAACCATGGCACGAGTAAAGCGTGGTGTGCAGGCGCGCCGCCGCCACAAGAAAGTATTGGATCTCGCAAAGGGCTATTACAACGCCCGTCGCAAGGTCTTCCGCGTTGCCAAGCAGGCAGTCATCAAGGCACAGCAGTACGCCTACATTGGCCGTAAGCAGAAGAAGCGCAATTTCCGTTCGCTGTGGATCACCCGCATCAATGCGGCTGCCCGCATCAACGGCCTGAGCTACAGCCGTTTCATGAACGGCCTGCTGAAGGCCGGTATCACCCTTGACCGTAAGGTTCTGGCTGATATCGCCGTGCACGACGCAGCCGGTTTTGCCGCTCTGGCAGAAAAGGCCAAGGGCGCACTGGCGGCATAAGTTCTTCCTGCAGCGGTTGTAGCGTTCACGCGCAACGGCTGTGGTGAGACAATGCATGGGGAAGGGCGCAAGTCCTTCCCCATTCTTTTTTGTGTTGGTTGCCGCTGCCGATGGTTGCGCGGCGATCAGGCACTGGTGGCGACGGGGGTCGGCCCGGCGCATACCGCGTAGGCATGCCGGCCAGAGGTTTCGTCGATCCCATGAGTGACATCCAATCCTTGACCGCGCAGGCGCTGGCCGATGTGGCCGCGGCGCAGAGCCCTGACGTACTGGAAAGCCTGCGTGTTTCCCTGTTGGGCAAGAGTGGCAGCATCACCGCCCAGCTCAAGCAGCTCGGTGGCTTGCCGGCCGACGAGCGCAAGGCAGCAGGCGAGGCGATCAATATCGCGCGCGATGCGGTGTCCTCGGCCCTGGGTGAGCGCAAGGCGCTGCTGGAAAACGCTGCGCTGGACGCGCGTCTGGCTGCTGAAAACATCGATGTCACCCTGCCGGGCCGCCATGGCGAACGCGGTGGCCTGCATCCGGTCACGCGCACCCTGGAGCGCATCACCGAAATCTTCGGTCGCCTCGGTTACGAGCTGTCCGAAGGCCCGGAAATCGAAGACGACTGGCACAATTTCGAAGCACTGAATTTCCCGCCGCATCACCCGGCGCGTGCCATGCACGACACCTTCTACTTCGGCGACGGCCGCCTGCTGCGCACGCATACCTCCGGTGTGCAGGTGCGCTACATGGGCGACCACAAGCCGCCGCTGCGCATGATCGCCGCCGGCAAGGTGTACCGCAGTGACAGTGACCAGACCCACTCGCCGATGTTCCATCAGGTTGAAGGCCTGCTGGTGGACGAACACTCCAACTTCGCCGACCTCAAGGGCACCTTGTCCGAGTTCGTGCGCGCCTTCTTCGAGCGCGATTTTGAAATGCGTTTCCGCCCGAGCTACTTCCCGTTCGTGGAGCCGGGTGCGGAAGTGGACATCGCCTGGCAGCAGCCCGATGGCAGCACCCGCTGGCTGGAAGTGCTGGGCTGCGGCATGGTCCACCCGAACGTGCTGAAGTCGGTTGGTATCGACCCGGAGCGCTACACCGGCTTCGCCTTCGGCCTGGGTGTGGAGCGTTTCGCGATGCTGCGCTACGGCGTCAACGACCTGCGTGCCTTCTTCGAAAACGACGTCCGCTTCCTCAAGCAGTTCGCCTAACCGCAACTGTAGTGCCGGGCCATGCTCGGCAGCTTTTAAACGTTGACCAACCCCAGGCGCAAAGCGCCGGGTATCAACAAAAAACCGCAACGGGAGGCGCGCCTCCCATCAAGGTAAAGACATGAAATTCTCTGAAAGCTGGCTGCGCAGCCACGTACCGACCAGCGCATCGCGCGACGAACTCAGCGCTGTGCTGACCGCGATCGGCCTGGAAGTCGAAGAAGTCACCGCACTGGGCGCAGGCCTGGACAACGTGGTGGTGGCGCGCATCGTTGAAGCGACCCGCCATCCGGAAGCCGACCGTCTGCAGATCTGCAGCGTCGACGCCGGTCAGGCTGAGCTGCTGCAGATCGTGTGCGGCGCGCCGAACGCGCGTCCGGGCCTGGTTGCACCGCTGGCCATGATCGGCGCACAGATCGGCGAGCTGAAGATCAAGCCGGCCAAGCTGCGCGGCGTGGAATCCAACGGCATGCTGTGCTCGGCCAAGGAGCTTGGCCTGGACAACGACGCCTCCGGCCTGCTGGAACTGCCGGACAACGCACCGGTCGGTACCACGCTGGTCGAATACCTCGGCCTGCCGGACGCCAGCATCGAGATCAAGCTGACCCCGAACCGCGCTGATTGCTTCAGCGTGCGTGGCATCGCTTTCGACGTGGCAGCCGCCACCCGCAGCGAAGTGAAACCGTTCGCCGCCGAAGCCGTGCCGGCGCAGGCGACGCGCGAGCTCGCCATCCAGCTCGACGCCGGTGCAGAAGCGCCGCGTTACCTGGGCCGCGTGATCGAAGGTGTCAATGCCGCCGCAAGCACCCCGCTGTGGATGGCCGAGCGCCTGCGCCGCAGTGGCGTGCGTCCGGTGTCGCTACTGGTCGACATCACCCAGTACGTGATGCTGGAACTTGGCCAGCCGATGCACGCCTACGACCTGGATGCGCTGAAGGGGCAGATTGCCGTGCGCCGCTCGCGCGCCGGTGAAACCCTCAAGCTGCTCGACGGCCGCGATGCCGCGCTGGACGACAGCTTCCTGGTGGTCACCGATGCCGACCGTCCGGTTGGCCTTGCCGGCCTGATGGGTGGGTTCGACACCCGCGTCACCGATGCCACCCGCAATGTGTTCCTGGAGGCGGCGCACTTCGCCCCGGCCGCGATCATGGGCCGTGGCCGCAAGCTCGGCCTGCACACCGACGCCGGCCACCGCTTCGAGCGCGGTGTCGACCCGCAGCTGCCGCGTATCGCCATCGAATACGCCACCCAGTTGGTGCTGGACCTGGCCGGCGGCACGCCGGCGCCGGTTACCGAAGCCGTGCGCGAAGCCGATCTGCCGGTCGCCGCGAAGATCCAGCTGCGCCGCGCCCGTATCGTGCGCGTGCTCGGCATCCAGATTGAAGACGCCGAAGTCGAGCGCATCCTGCGTGCGCTTGGCATGCAGGTCGAGGCTGTCGCCGATGGCTGGAACGTGACCGGCCCGAGCCGTCGCTTCGACATCGCCATCGAAGAAGACCTGATCGAAGAACTGGCCCGTATCCACGGCTACGAGTCGATCCCGACCACCTTGCCGGGCGGCGCTGCACGCATCGCCATGCCCAGCGAAACCCGTCTGGATGACCTCAGCGTGCGCCGCCAGCTGGTGGCCCGCGAAATGCTGGAAACCATCAATTTCGCCTTCGTCGATGCCGAACTGCTGAAGCAGTGGCAGCAGAATGAAGGCCTGGTCGCGCTGGCCAATCCGCTGTCGGCCGAGCTGGCGGTGATGCGCCCGCTGCTGCTGCCGGGGCTGGTCGCCACATTGGGCCGCAACGTGGCCCGCCAGGCTGGCCGCGTGCGCCTGTTCGAGATCGGTCGCGTGTTTGAAGCGCAGGCCGGCGAGGGCAAGCCCGTGCCCAAGGAAACCGTGCGTATCGCTGCGGCTGTGTGCGGCGATGCCGCCGCCCTGCAGTGGGGCGAGAAGGCGCGCAAGGTCGATTTCCATGACCTGAAGGGCGACCTGGAGTCGCTGGCTGCCGCTTCCGGCGCCGTGCTGGAATTCCGCGCCTCGCAGCGCCCGTATGCGCACCCGGCACGTTCGGCCGATATCTGGCGCGACGGCCAGTGCATCGGCTGGATCGGCCAGCTGCATCCGCGCCTGGCCAAGGCCATGGAGGTGGACGTGGAGGTCTACGGCTTCGAGCTGGACCTGGCGCCGCTGGCCGCGCGCGCACTGCCGCGCTCCAGCGAACTGTCGCGTTTCCCGGTGGTACGCCGTGACCTGGCGGTGGTGGTAGCTGAATCGGTCAGCTGGGCCGAACTGTCGGCCACCATCCGGGGTGCAGCTGGCGAGCTGCTGCGCGAAGTCGCACTGTTCGACCGTTATATCGGCCAGGGTGTCGAGCCAGGCTTCAAGAGTTTGGCTATGGGCTTGATTTTGCAGGACAAGTCGCGCACATTGACGGACCGTGACGTGGAAGCCGTAGTCACCGATGTGGTGGCGGCGATTGATCACGGGCACGGCGCAAAGATCCGTGGCTGAGGCGGGATACAGGGAGCAGGCATGGCATTGACCAAGGCGGAGATGGCAGATCGTTTGTTCGACGAAGTTGGTCTGAACAAGCGCGAGGCCAAGGAGTTTGTCGACGCGTTTTTCGATGTGTTGCGCGATGCATTGGAGCAGGGACGTCAAGTGAAGCTGTCGGGCTTCGGCAATTTCGATCTGCGGCGCAAGAACCAGCGCCCGGGTCGCAACCCAAAGACCGGCGAGGAAATTCCGATTTCCGCCCGTACGGTAGTCACCTTCCGTCCGGGCCAGAAGCTCAAGGAGCGGGTGGAGGCATATGCTGGATCCGGGCAGTAACCGCGAACTTCCGCCGATTCCGGCCAAGCGCTACTTCACCATTGGTGAAGTCAGCGAGCTGTGCGATGTAAAGCCGCACGTGCTGCGCTACTGGGAAACCGAGTTCCCCAGCCTTGAGCCGGCCAAGCGCCGTGGCAACCGCCGCTACTATCAGCGCCACGATGTGCTGATGGTCCGGCAGATCCGCGGCCTGCTGTACGAACAGGGCTACACCATTGGTGGCGCCCGCCTGCGACTGGAAGGCGAGGGCGCCCGCGAAGAGTCGGCGCTGAGCAACCAGATCATCAAGCAGGTGCGCATGGAGCTGGAAGAAGTACTGCAACTGCTCCGACGCTGAGTTTTTTTGTGTGAAAGCCGGTATAATCACCGGCTCGCCGCAAGGCGAAAGCAGTAACGATCGGGGCGTAGCGCAGCCTGGTAGCGCATCTGCCTGGGGGGCAGAGGGTCGTCGGTTCAAATCCGGCCGTCCCGACCAACTACTGCAACACGAACAAGGGCTTGCGCTTCATTGCGCAGGCCCTTTTTCGTTGTGGTCAGCACGTGTGCGCTATCGCGGCGTTGCAATGGCGGTGAACAGAGCATGCATAAGGCCTCATGGTCCCTCGCTGCATTACAGCCGCCAATGAGCGCCAGAACCTGCAACTGGCGCCCAAGACAGTGCCGTCATTCTTCCAGGATGGCGTTGATGAGCTGCTTGTTGCGCTTGAACTCCTTCACTGCGGCGCGCATGGCGGCTTCGAGCGTCAGGACGCTTACCAGCTCACCTTCGATGTCGATTTCTTCGATATCCGCGTCGGATTCGGCGCGCTGCAGATTGATCCGGATTTCCCGTGCGCGCTTGCTGATCAGCAACGCCCGAATGTCTTCCAGCAGTTGAGTGTCCATATTGCCCTCCATGCGGGCTGTTTGTTTGGAAACAACAGCCTACCGCAAAGGAGGTTGGCCCTTGCCGGGCTTGCATGGAATGCGCGCGTGTTCGCTGGACGCATGCCGCCGAGCGGCCTTCCCCAAGTTGGGTGAAGAGCAAGGCTCTCGTAGGAGCAGCGTAAGCCGCGAAGCTCGTAGTGAGTCAGATTGCAGGGATGACCGACGTTTCATTACTGCCAGCTTCGCGGCTTACGCCGCTCCTACAACGCTTGGAGCGTGAGCAGTCGTAGTGCCGAGCCATGCTCGGCAGAGGCCTTCCCGACAGTCCATCAGGTTTTGTGGGAGCGGCGTGAGCCGCGAAGCTCGTAGCCGGCCAGATTGCAGGGATGACCGACGTTTCATTACTGCCAGCTTCGCGGCTTACGCCGCGCCTACAACGCTTGGAGCGTGAGCAATCGTAGTGCCGAGCCATGCTCGGCAGAGGCATTCCCGATAGTCCATCAGGTTTTGTGGAAGCGGCGTAATCCGCGAGGCACGTAGCCGGCCAGATTGCAGGGATGACCGACGTTTCATTACTGCCAGCTTCGCGGCTTACGCCGCTCCTACAGACGGGTATTGGGCTGGCGCATTCTCAGCATCACCGACGCAAAAACAGCCACAGCCCATTCCTATCCTCAGGGCTTGCCCAGGTAGCCTTCCAGGACTTGCCTGGCAAGCGTCAGGTTGGTGGCGATGCTGGGGCCGAGCAGCGCTCGTGTGGCGGGGCCATTGGTGAGGCTCAAGCCGCGAATGTCGAGAGACTGCCTAATGCGTTTACCGACGAATCTCTCCAACACCGCAGATGCAGGCAGTGAGGCGCGGATAGCGCGCATCTCGGTGATCGCGTCTCGCCAGGCTTTCTCATCCGGAGTGGCGGAAGCGAAGACGGCGATGAGCCTATCCAGGGTGGTCATCATGTCGTGAAGCAGCTCGTCTTGTGGCATATCTCTCTCCTGATTCGAAGCGCGAACCTTGCTGGCTGGCAGATCGGCGCGCAAAATCCAGTGATGTCGTGGTGGTGGAGCTGCCGCTGGCTGTGTTGCTGCCGCATGCAGGCTGTTGGTGAGTGGCAATTTGGGAGCGAAACACCCATGGCCGCCTCCCGGTGATTGGGGCCTGCGTGTGCAACACTTCCCCGCAATGCTTCCAATGCACTCGATCTGATGCCTTGGTCGTGTGCCGCGAGGGCACTACAATCCTTGGCTAGTCTGCGCCTGAAAACAGTGACGGGCCATGGCCCTGGAGTCCACCCATGAAATTCCTTGCTCATTGTATTGCGGTCCTGCCCTTGGTTGTTGTGCTGGCAGCCTGTGCTCCGAAGAATGACGCGAAGACCGAGGCCGGCCCACGACGCGTTGGCATTGCCAATCCCGCCTCCGAGCACTGTGTGAAGAAGGGCGGCAAGCTTGAGATCAAAAAGAACAGCGAGGGCGGTGAATACGGCATCTGCCATCTTGCTGACGGCACGCAGATCGACGAGTGGGAACTGTTCCGTCGTGATAATGCGGCCAGCTCCAACTAGAACCCGATGGGTCGCCTGGGCTGGATGAACCAGCTGGCGTCTGGGCCTATCGTTTTCCGTGTAGATGGACCACGACCAATCCAGGCGCGTGGTTCATTGCGTTGCAGAAAGCGGCTTCAGCGGTCCCACTCAGTCGACTGTTGATGTCGAGAACCAACTTCGGGTACGCGTCGTCAGTCAGCTGCTGCACCTGATGATCGAAACAGGGAGGGCTCTAGCTCTGCTCGGTCACGCGCAGTTTCGACACATCGAAACCCTGCAGTTCTGCTTTTTTGCTGAGTTCTTTAAGCAGACCCTCGGAAATCTTTTTGTCCCGGCTCAAGATCCACAGATATTCCTTGTTGGGCGTGCCCACAACCGCCCATCGGTAGCCTGGATCAAGTGCGATGACCCAGTAGTCGGCCCATACGAAAGGCAGGAACGACAGGAATGAGGGCGCAAAGCGCACCTTGAGTTCGGCCGGGCCATTGCCTGAAGGCTTGGCGATGCCTTCTGCCTGCAACGTGTCGCCGTCGGTTTTTTCGCAGCGGTTGATGACCTCGATCCTGCCCTCGGGAAGCAGGCGATAGTTGGCCGTTGTATTGCGCGCGCAGTTGCGCTGGAAGTACATCGGGAAGTTCGCCTGCTCATACCAGGTGCCGGCATAGCGTTGCAGGTCGATGTTGTCGACGGACTTCACTTCGGCGCCGTGGGCGGATGATGCCGCAATTAGGAGTGCCGCAAGGGCGATGGTTTTATTGATCATTTCGAGTCCATGTCATTGGTCGCAAGGCAGGATGCGCCAACTGCTGCTGGCGGCGCGTGACGGATGAGCAGTCAGGGGAGGGGAGCCCCATGCGAGGCAACAGCCGCCCGATGCCAGTTGCCCGTGCGATGGAGGCAGGTTTGAGTGAGATGGATAGTGGCGGCTGCCGACGATTTTGATCGACAAGGTCGGGTTTTGTCAGCGCGGCAATCATGCAGTACCATGCGCGCAACTCGTACTGCCGCGGCTGCTGAACCCGGTACTTACGAGAGATGATCATGGACATGGATAGAACCCGTGGCTGGAGACGCTTCCAGTCGCGTAATCACGCGGGCGACCGCATTGCGCAACCACTGAAGTTCAAACCCGAAAAAAACTGGAAGCTGTTGTACACCCGTAGTGCGAAATGTACGCGGGCCAGACAGTTGGGCTTTGAGTATCCGGTGCGGACTGTGCGGCAATTGCTTTTGGATGAGCCATGACACGCCTGTTGTTCGTTTGCAGTCGCAATCAGCTACGCAGCCCGACTGCCGAAGTGATGTGGAGCAAACGAACCGGGTTTGAAGCCCGCTCCGCAGGCACCAGTCCACATGCGCGCAGAACCATCAGCCCGGCGGATATCCGCTGGGCTGATGTCGTCTTGGTAATGGAAGCCAAGCATCGTGACCGCCTGCGGGCGACGTTCGCACGCCTGCTTGAGTACAAGCCTGTTCACTGCCTGGATATTCCTGACGACTACCGCTTCATGGAATCTGCGTTGGTGGTGCTGCTTGATGTGCGCGTAACTGCATGCTTGGCCTCGGAGTGCGGGCGCTAGCTGGCCGCGCTACGCTTTTTCCTAGGTTTGAAGCATCGCTCTTCGAGCACGGTGTAGTACCGAGCCATGCTCGGCATGAATTGCTTGGGAAATGCTTCTGCCGAGCATGGCTCGGCACTACAGTGGTTTGTTGTTTGGGCCGGCGATGGTCTGGCGTACTTTTTCTGGCAGAACGATGTTCTAACGCATGGACGCAGGGAAATGGCTAATGTCGCCAGCCAGGTCGCCTCAAGGAAGACATCATGTCGGTCGTGCACAGCTTGCGTGGTTGGTGTCTGCTGGCGTGTCTGCTTGCTGGAGGGGTACCGGCCCAAGCCTTGGTTGAAGCCGGTGCCGATGCGGAGGCGGCGCCAATCCGCGATCTTGAGGCCGTCGTCGTCCACGGTGCACAGCCCGGGCCGGGTTTGTGGCGGGTGAGCAAGGACGGGCATGTGCTGTGGATCCTGGGCACGGTGTCGCCGTTGCCCAACCAGATCGAATGGCGGGCCGATGAGGTCAGTTCGGTGATCGCGCGCTCGGGCCAGGTGTTGCTGCCGCCGGGCGTGATGTTCGATGCGGACCTTGGGTTCTTCGGCAAGGTGGCATTGCTGCCATCGGTTTGGAAAGTCATGCGCAACGAGGACGGCGCAGAGTTGAGCGATGTGCTTGCACCTGCAGTTTATGCGCGCTGGCTTGCTGTCAAACAACGCTATCTACCGCGCGACGGTGGCATTGAACGCAAGCGTCCGATGTTTGCGGCCGTTGAGTTGCAGTCGGCGGCGACCAAATCGATAGGACTGGGCCAGAAGCCGGTTGTCTGGCCGGTGGTGGATGCGGCGGCAAAGGCGGCAGGTATCACCCCGACCCGCACGACGTTGAAAATAATGATTGACGATCCCAAGGCGGCCGTCCGCGAATTCCGTGAAGGCGGCATGGACGATGCGGCGTGTCTTGAGCGGACCGTGGCTTTGGTCGAGTACGATCTGCCAACCTTGGTGGAGCGGGCAAATGCGTGGGCGGTGGGTGATATCGAGGCATTGCGGCGCTCACCGTATGAAGATGCCGGCAGCGCCTGCATGCAGGCGGTGACCGAATCCGGCTTTGTGCGCAACCGTGGCTACGGTGATCTGAGGGCGCGCGTGCGGCAGCATTGGCTGTCGATTGCGGAAGCCGCGTTGCAGCGCAATGAAGAAACGTTTGCGATGCTGCCGGTGGATCGACTGCTGGAAGCCGATGGCTATCTGGCGCAGCTGCAGGCGCGTGGTTACGAGGTTGAGTCGCCGTAGGCGGCAGGGCCTGCGCTGCTGTGGGAGCGGCGTAAGCCGCGAAGCTGAGATAGCTCGAGCAATCGGTTTTTCTATTACCAGATAGTGTTTTTGCTTCGCGGCTTACGCCGCTCCCACAAAGAAAAATCCGATGCCACAGGTGTGGCATCGGATCAGGGGTGACTCAAGGTGATGAGTGAAGAGCTTTCGCCTGCTCAGCTCGCTGCGCTCAATGGCGCTGCGCTGTCCTGCAGCTTCGGCCAACGCTTGAGGATCGCCGCGCGGATGCCGGCTGCATCGATACCGGCCTCTGCCAGCAGGTCTTCGCGGCTGGCATGGTGCTGGTAGCTGTCTGGCAGGCCGAGGTGCAGCATCGGCATCACCACCGCTTCGGCGTTGAGCAGTTCGGAGACGCCCGAACCGGCGCCGCCCGCGACCACGTTGTCTTCAACGGTGACGAAGCCGTCATGCGTGCGTGCCAGTTCCAGCAGCATCGCCTTGTCCAGCGGCTTGATGAAACGCATGTTGACCACGCTCAGGCCCAGTTCGCGGCCAACCTGTTCGGCTGCCGGCAGGGCCGCGCCGAAGGCGAGGATGGCGATGCGGCTACCTTGTACGCGCAGCTGCGCCTTGCCGATCTCCAGCGTGGACAGGTCGGTCCCTACGGCAGCGCCGGGGCCGGTACCGCGCGGGTAGCGCACTGCGGCCGGGCCCTTGTACTGCAGGCCGGTGCTGAGCATCTGCCGGCACTCGGCTTCATCGCCGGGAGCCATGACCACCATGTTCGGCACGCAGCGCAGGTAGCTCAGATCGAGGTTGCCGGCGTGGGTGGCGCCGTCCGGGCCGACAACGCCGGCGCGGTCGATGGCAAACAGCACGTCCAGATCCTGGGTGGCAACGTCATGCACCAGCTGGTCGTAGGCGCGCTGCAGGAAGGTGGAATAGATGGCGACCACGGGCTTGGCGCCCTGCGTGGCCATACCGGCAGCCAGCGTCACCGCATGCTGTTCGGCGATGGCGACGTCGAAGTAACGCTCCGGGTATTCCTTGCTGAAACGCACCAGGCCTGAGCCTTCGCGCATGGCGGGGGTGATCGCCAGCAGCTGCGGATCGGCTGCGGCGGCATCACAGAGCCAGTCGCCGAAGATGTCGGTATAGGTCGGCTTCTTGGGTGCGCCCTTTTCCGGCAAGCCTTTGCTGGGGTCGAACGGGCCGACGGCGTGGTAGCCGATCTGGTCGTCCTCGGCCGGCTCGTAGCCTTTGCCCTTGGTGGTCATGATGTGCAGCAGGTGCGGGCCCTTGGCATCTTTCAGGTGCTTGAGGGTGGAAACCAGCAGCGGCAGATCATGGCCGTCGATCGGGCCGGTGTAATGGAAGCCCATCTGCTCGAAGGCGGTGGACGGCACGAACATGCCCTTCCACTGTTCTTCCCAGCGCTTCACGAAGCGGGCAGGGGGGCTGTGGCGCTTGTCGCCGAGGATCTTCTTGCCGCTCTCGCGCAGGGCGTTGAGGGTGCGGCTGGCGGTCGCGCGGCCCAGCATCTTGGTCAGTCCACCGACGGCTTCGGAGATGGACATGTTGTTGTCGTTGAGGATGACCAGCACGTTCGGCTCGTCGTCCATGCCGCCGGCGTGGGCCAGCGCTTCAAACGCCATGCCTGCGGTCATCGCACCATCGCCGATCACTGCGATCACCTTGCGGTCATCGCCCTGGTTCTGGCGCGCGATGGCCATGCCCAGCGCAGCGGAGATCGAGGTCGAGGAGTGGCCGACGCCAAACGTATCGAACTGGCTTTCCTCGCGCTTCGGGAACGGCGCCACGCCGTCCTTCTGCTTGACGGTGTGGATGCTGTCGCGGCGGCCAGTGAGGATCTTGTGCGGGTAGGTCTGGTGGCCCACGTCCCACACCAGCTGATCGACCGGCGTGTCATACAGGTAGTGCAACGCGACCGTAAGCTCGATCACGCCCAGGCCGGCAGCGAAGTGACCGCCGCTCTTGCCCACCGATTCGATCAGGTAGGCGCGCAACTCGCCGGCGATGGCCCCCAGTTCGCTCTCGTCGAACATACGCAGGTCATCGGGGGTTTTGATGCGCGACAGGCGCGGGTAGCTGGCAGAGTCGATCATGGTCTTCGCGTTTCACTCGAACCGGTATTTTCCCCGTCCGGAGAGGGTGGGGCAAGCAAAGCACACCTTCGATGAGTGCCGGATGAGGTGGTTTGGCGCCAAGCTGAAGGCCCTGTTCAGTCTGGATGGCGTTTGCGCGTGAATACGCAGCGGTTGTGGGCTGGGCTCAAAGCCCACGCAGCAGGGCTTTGCGCGGCAGCTGCGACTTCAGGAAAGCCATCTGGTCGGCCAGGATGTTGCGGTTGGACAGGATCAGGTGTTCGATCCAGCTGGGCCGGTATGGCACCGCCAGCAACGGCATGTTGGCCTGTTGCGGGGTGCGGTTGCTCTTGCGCGAGTTGCAGTGGAAGCAGGCGCTGACCACGTTCTCCCAGGTGTCCTTGCCGCCCTTGGAGACCGGCAGGACATGATCGCGGGTCAGCTGTGGACGGCTGAAGTGCTGGCCGCAGTACAGGCACAACTGCGCGTCGCGGGCGAACAGCGCCGTGTTGGTCAGATTGGGCGTGGGATCGATCGCGCGCGAACGGGCATGGCCGCGTGAGGCGATGATCGGGTGCAGGTCCATGCCGCTGCGCAGGCCGGTCAGCCGCGAGATTGCGCCGTGTACGTGCAGGCAGGGGTCGCCCATGGTCCAGGCGACGGCATCGCGTGCATACAGGCAGGCAGCGTCCTGCCAGTTGATCCAGTCCAGTACGCGGCCATGCGCATCCAGCGACAGCAGTCGCACGGAGCCAAGGCGGTGCAGGGGAAGTGACGGCGAAAACCCGGCTGTCGGAGCGGAAAGTTCGGCTCCGGTATCGATCAGACTACGCGGTGTAGTGTCTGTCTCCATCGGGTTAACAGCTTATACACGATGCGTGACACTTTGTGTAAAGGCGGGCGAGGCCGGTGGTTTTGTGGGAGCGGCGTGAGCCGCGAAGCTGATGGTGTTTCAGTCGCCTGAGGCTTACCCCTCCCCAACCCTCCCCTCCGCCTTCGGCGCAAGGGAGGGGGCGAAGCAGAAGCTGCCCTCACCCCAACCCCTCTCCCGCATGCGGGAGAGGGGCTTTCAGATTGCAGGTTTGTTTGATGGCTCCCTTCTCCCGCTTGCGGGAGGAGGGCTTTCAGATTGCAGGCTTGTTTGATAGCTCCCTTCTCCCGCTTGCGGGACTGCAGCCCCTTCTTGGGAGAAGGGGCCCGAAGGGGCGGATGAGGGGAGCTTTGCGCTGCTTTTGCTGCCGGATCAATCGCCGAAGCGGACCGACTCCATCGCCATCAGCGAGTCGGCACCGGCGGCGATGCCGGCGGCGTGGCTCAGGGTGCGCGGCAGGATGCGGGCGTAATAGAAACGCGCGGTCTCCAGCTTGGCCTGCTTGAACGCTTCCGGGTGGCTGGATGCCTGTGCCGCAACCACCGAACGCGCCCACCAGTAGGCGACGGCGACATAGCCGCTGTAGAACAGGTAATCCCAGCTGGCTGCGCCCAGTTCTTCCGGGTTGGCAGCGGCGCGCTGTAGCACGTCGATGGTCAGCTTGCCCCATTCCTTGGCCTTGCCGCCCAGCGCCGGCAGGAACTCGGCCACGGCCGGGTTGCTGGCGTTGGCGGCGATGAACTGCTCGATCTCGGCCAGGAACAGCTTCAAGCCGGCGCCTTGCGAGGCTGCGGTCTTGCGGCCGATCAGGTCCAGCGCCTGGATGCCGGTGGTGCCTTCGTACAGCGTGGTGATGCGCGCGTCGCGTGCGTACTGCTCCATGCCGTGCTCGGCGATGTAGCCGTGGCCGCCGAATACCTGCTGGCCGTTGTAGGTGGCTTCAATGCTCCACTCGGTCAGGCAGGCCTTGACGATCGGGGTGAGGAAACTGACCAGGGTGTCGGCGTCGGCGCGTGCCTGTGCATCGGCGCTGCGGTTGGCGGCGTCCAGCTGGGTGTAGGCATGCGCGGCGAGCAGGCGGCCACCTTCGGTCAAGGCCTTGGTGGTGAGCAGCATGCGGCGCACATCGGGCTGGGCGATGATGGGGTCGGCCGGCTTGTCTGGCTGCACGGCGCCCTTGGGCGCGCGCGACTGCAGGCGCTCGCGGGCATACGCCAAAGCACCTTGATAGGCGCGCTCGGACTGGGCCAAGCCCTGCACGCCAACGCCGAGGCGGGCGGAGTTCATCATCACGAACATCGCCTGCAGGCCCTTGTGCGGCTGGCCGACGAGGTAGCCCTGGGCACCGTCGAAGTTCATCACGCAGGTGGACGAACCGTGGATGCCCATCTTGTGTTCCAGCGCACCGCAATGCAGTTCGTTGCGTTCGCCCTGCTTGCCGTCGCGGTCAACCTTGTACTTGGGGGTGACGAACAGCGAGATGCCCTTCGGGCCGGCCGGTGCGTCGGGCAGTTTGGCCAGTACCAGATGCACGATGTTGTCGCTGAGGTCGTGCTCGCCGGCGGTGATGAAGATCTTGGTGCCGGTGATCGAATAGCTGCCGTCGGCATTGGGCTCGGCGCGGGTCTTGAGCAGGCCCAGATCGGTGCCGGCATGCGGCTCGGTCAGGCACATGGTGCCGGTCCAGTTGCCGGCAACCAGCGGCTTGAGGAAGGCTTCCTTCTGCCAGTCTTCACCGTAGTGCTTGAGCGCTTCAACCGCGCCGTGCGACAGCATCGGGAACAGGCTCCAGGCCAGGTTGGCCGAGGACACCATTTCGCTCAAGGCCATGCCCATGGTTTCCGGCATGCCCTGGCCGCCGAAATCCGGTGACGCGGTCAGGCCGGTCCAGCCGCCTTCCACGAACTGCGCATAGGCTTCCTTGAAGCCCGGTGCGGTGGTCACTTCATTGGTGGCCTTGTCCAGCTTGCAGCCGGTCTGGTCGCCCACCGCGTTGAGCGGGGCCAGCACGCTGCCGCTGAAACGGCCGGCTTCTTCCAGCACTGCGTCGATGAGATCGGCGCTGGCGTCTTCGAAACCCATGGCTGCAAACAGGGACTCGGCCTTGAGTACATCGTGCAGGGCGAAGCGGAGATCGGTAACGGGGGCTTTGTAGTTGCTCATCAGACGGTTCTCGAACGATGCGGAAACGGGTGGGGGATCAGCGCAGCACGCCGGGCAGGCCGGGGGCCTGGTTGAGGCTGTTGCGCGACTTGATGTCGAAACTGCGTTGCTTCTTTTCTTCAGGGGTGGCGCTGACGCTGCCTTCCAGCTCGTAGAACAGCGAGCGGCCGCCGGCCAGTGCATCGGCCACGATGATGCGGGCCGAGGAGGAGGGCTGCAGGCGCACCTTGATGACGTCGGCCGACTCCGGGCCAATTGACAGCGCCGGGTTCGCGCTGAGCGTGCCAGCGGCTTCGTCGCCAACCTTCACCGCCAACGACACGCTGTCAAAGCGCATCGGCATGGAGCTGTAGTTGCGCAGCCGCAGTTCCACCTCCCAGTTGCCGTCATTGCCAACGCTCAACTGCTGGATGCTGGCGGCCGGTTCGGAAACGCGCTTGACCGGGCCATTGCCGCAGGCCGTGAGTACAAGGGCTAGCACCGCCATCAAGGCGTACTGGGGGCGAAAGCGCATGGGGCGTGGTCCTCGGTTCCTGAGCTTATCCACGGAGAATACTACGGCGTATGGCAGCTTGCTCGGTACAGGTATGCCAGATCGGCGGCCATGGCCATGGGATGGGGGAACCGGCGCGCAGATCCGTCGATTCAGGCAGGGGCAGGGGGTGCCGTCATTCGCGGCATTTTTTGGATTTATCCATGCGTTCATTCACGCGGCCGCCGCTTGCAGGCGCTATGGCGGCGGTCTGGCAGTTGTGGCGCTGTTCCGCCGGGGTTCGGGCGCTGGCCGCAGTTCAATCTTCGAACTGGCGGCACTGCGCGGCAAGCGCGCGGGTCCACTGCTGACGACGCGCTCGTCGGTGGGAGAGCAGCGGCGCAGTGTCCGGGCCAATGTTGGGCGGGTGCCGACGACCTTGCCGCCAGCTACCGCAGCGGAACGCGATGTTGCAGCACTGTCGCCGCAAGCCGAAGGACTGAGACGCACTGTCGCGTGATTGCAACCTCGGTTCGACGCGGGCTTCACCGCAGTATCGGCAATGTGATTGCGGAGCGATGTTGCTGGGTAGCCCATTGCTCCAGGGCGGCGGCCCGATCCCCTCCATCGGGTCACCGCTCGATTGCTGCGATGCATGCCGTGCAGCACTGCGCGGGCCATGGCGTCGTCAGCGCCAACTGGGCATCATGCCGAGGTACTCCTTGCGGACGCCTCGGCACCATGAGATTGCCCTTCAAACTTCTCGCCCTGATCGTTTGTGTTGTGGCCGCCGCCGCGGCAAGCGGTTGCGCGCAGCGCACTGCCGTCACCGAGCTCGCATCACCGTTGACGTCGATTGTGCCGATTCCACAGTCGATGCAGCCGGCAGCGGGTGAATTGCGCTTTTCCTCGATCAAGGTGGAAGCAGCGGCTGGCACGCCCCATGCCACACAGGCGCTGACGGAGCTGCTGGCGAGACTTGGCCTGAACGGATCAGGCGGAACATCGGTAACCATCCACCTGCAGCTGGTTGATGAGCCGGCATTGGGCGAGGAAGGCTATCGGCTGGTGATCGACGATGCCATCCGGCTCAGTGCGCGCACCGATGCAGGGTTGTTGCATGGCGCGCAGAGTCTGCGCCAGCTGCTGCCGACACAAAGCCAGGCCGAGTACAGGCTGGCGCAGCTGGCCATCCGTGATGTGCCCGCCTACCGCTGGCGCGGCGTCTCGCTGGATGTGGCGCGCAGCTTTCTGCCGGTGGAGTATCTGGAAAAACATATCGACCGCATGGCGCTGTTCAAGTTGAACCGCCTGCACCTGCATCTGACCGACGACCAAGGCTGGCGCATCGAGATCAAGCGCTACCCGAAGCTGGTGGAAATCGGCGGCCGCAGCGCGGTGGAAGGCGGACGTGCCGGTTACTACACACAGGATCAACTCAAACATCTGGTGGCCTATGCGCAAGCGCGCGGCGTCACCATCGTGCCGGAGATCGATATGCCGGGGCACGTGCAGGCGGCGCTGGCCTCCTACAACGAACTGGCCTGCTCGGATGTAAAGAACCTTTCCCCATATTCCGGGGTGGAGGTTGGCTTCAGTGTGTTCTGCCTGGAGAAGCCCGAGATCGTTTATCCCTTCGTCCGCAATGTGTTGGAAGAAGTGGTGGCGATCTTCCCGTCCCAGGAGATCCACATCGGCGGCGATGAGATCAAGGATCCGCTGTACGCCGATTTTGTCGCGCGCACTGCGGCGATGATGGATGAGATGGGGCGTACTCCCATCGTATGGGAAGAAGGCTCCGTGGCTGACATGAAGCCCAGCGCGATACTGCAGCTGTGGAATGACGGCTACGCCATCGATGCTGCGGTTGCCAAGGGTCATCCACTGATCCTGTCGCCTTGCTCCTATCTGTATATCGACCATGGCAATTATGCGGGCCAGCCCGGTGCTGATTGGTGCCGCGCGGAAGGCGTGCCGCTGAAGCGTCTTTACAGCTTCGACCCGGCGCCATTCAAGACGGCGGTTGGTATCGAGGCGGCGCTTTGGACTGAGTTCGTGCACACCGATGCGTCGGCGGATGAGCATCTATGGCCGCGCCTGGCTGCCGTAGCGGAGCTTGGCTGGAGCCCGGCGGGGCAGCGCAGCTATGCCGGTTTCGTACAACGCATGGGCGCTTTGCGTCCGCAGCTGGATGCGCTGGGCGTGCAGTACCACCCCGAGCCGGATCTGGGATGGGCGAAGCCCGAGTAATGCGGGCGAGGTGTGGCTATAGGAGCGCTTACCCGGGCTACGGTGCTTCTCGGCTTGAAGCCCCTCTCCCTTCGCGGGAGAGGGGTTGGGGAGAGGTACGCAGGTGAGGCCCCTGCCGAGCATGGCTCGGCACTACAGGTTGAGCCGAGGCTGCGCAGGTAAGGCCCTGCCGAGCATGGCTCGGCACTACAGGTTTAGCTGAGGGCTACGGTGCTTGTCGGCTTGAAGCCCTTCTCACTAGTAATCGAAACGCACGCGCAGGCCTACGGTGCGCGGGTCGTTCCAGTAGGCGCGGATGAAGCCGCCGGCATCGTCGGCCCAGTTCTTGGTCATCTTGTCGGTGGCGTTGAGCACGTACAGCTCGGCGCGCCAGAACGAGGGTGACTGCAGGCTCAGGCTGGCATCAACGGTGGCATAGGCCTTCTGGCCATCGGAGATGTGCGGGTTGTCGATGTTGCGCAGGGTGAAGTACATCTTGTCCTGCCACTTCACGTTCAACCACGGCACCAGCTCGTAACCATTGCCGAACTTGAAGGTGTGGGAGACGTTGACGCCGGCGGTGAACTTCGGCGTCATCGGCAGGTGGTTGCCGGTGATGTCGTAGATCTGGCGGCCGGCCAGGGTGGGATCCGGGCCGGTATACGGATCAGGGCAGGGCACGGCGCCGAATTCTTCGCGTACACCGCAGTTCCACTCATCGCTGAAGGTCGGGTAGTCCTTGATCTTGCTGTTGATGTACGAGAAGAAGCCGCCGATACGCGTGTTGGGAGTGGGCAGGTAGTCCACTTCCACTTCCAGGCCGGGGATGTTCACCGTGCCGACGTTCACCGTCTGCCACTTCTTGATCACATCGCAGGTCGGGTCCCAGTCCGGGCATGGTTCGTTGACGTGCACCTTGGCCGCATAGAAATCGCCGGTGACCTGCATGTCCTTGTAGCGACTGTAGAACGCAGTAACCGCCAGGCTCAGGCGCTTGTCCAGCAGCAGCCCCTTGTAGCCGATCTCCAGGTTGGTGATGGTTTCCGGCCTGTAGGGGAAGAAGGAATACTGCGGGCCTGCCGGGCCATCGAGGCAGTCCTTGCCGCCGCAGATATCGTCCTTGTCACCGAAGCCGCCGGCCTTGTAGCCGGTGGACAAGGAGGTGAACAGGATTTCGTCCTCGGACAGGTCCTTGGTCAGGCCCAGGCGCCAGGTGACCTTGCTCCATGACTCGGAGTGGGCGTTTTCGGCCGGCGGCCCCCACAGCTTGTAGGCATCAATGCCACCGAACGGACCCATCTGCTCGGTCAGGTCGCGGCCATTGTGCGGGCGGAAGCCAGGCTCGCCCGGCGTACCCGGGTTGTACAAGTCGTTGTAATACGCCGCCGAGGTGGCATCCCAACCGCCATACACCTGGCCGCCGCGATCAGTCTTGGAGTCGCGGCTGTAGCGCGCGCCCAGCGTGGCCGTCCAGGTTGGCGCGAAGTGCCAATCGGCCTGCGAGAAGATCGCCTTGGCATCTATCTGGCGATCGGGCTGGTGATAGAACTGGCTGATCGGAAAACCGTAGGGTGCGTTGACCAGCATTTCCTGCGCGTAGTTGATCGCGTTCTTCTCGCGCATCCAGAACAAACCGGAAACCAGGTTCAAGCGCTCGCCCTGATGCTTGAACTGCAGCTCGTGGACGAATGATTTGTATTGCGAGTCCAAAGTAATCGAGGTGTTGTCACGCACCGGCCAGACGCCCCAGTCGCCCTCTGCAGGTACCGGCAGAGTGGCGGTTACCTGCGAGGGGATCTCGTGATAGCCGCCATCATCGTCGGACATCTGGGAGCGTTTCTGGTTGGCGAAGGCCACGCTGTACTCGATGCTGTTGCTGTCGCTGAGGAACCAGTTGAGGTTGGACCGCACGGTGTCGATCGACATGTCGGTGCGGCCGGGCACGTTGATCTTCACGTCCCACTTGCCGCCTTCGCAGGCGAAGCGGGTGCCGGCAGCCTGGTCGCAGTCCTTTATCCCGACCTGGCCGGCACCGGAGTTCTGGAACTTCTCATAGGACAGCAGCCATTCGACATCGTCGGTGATGGCGAAGCGTGCGGCGATGCGCGCTGCCCACTCGTCGCGGTTGTAGTAGTAGTCCTTGCGCGAGACCTTGCGGTTGCGGCGCTGGTCCACATCAGGGATGCCGTCGGCGATGAAGCCGCGCTCGGGGATGTTCACATCGGTGAAATCCTGCTGCTGGTCGATCCAGCCATCGCGCTCAACCTTGGTGGCTGCAACACGCAGTGCGAAGCGTTCGCTGACCGCGAAGTTCTGGATCAGATTGAGCTGGCGCAGGTTGTAGCTGCCGAGCTCAAGCTCGGTGCTGCCGAAGGTGGAATCGAAGCGCGGCTTGGCCGGAATGATGTTGATGCTGCCGCCGGTGGAGTTGCGCCCGAACAAGGTGCCCTGCGGGCCGCGCAGTACTTCCACCTGGTCCACGTCGAACATCAGCGCCAGCGCGCCCTGCGGTCGCGGCGAGTACAGGCCGGCCACATGCAGGCCAACGGCAGGGTCGCCGATCTCGGTGAAGTTGTTGGCGCCGATGCCGCGGATGCTGACCTGCACGCCGGAGTCCGGGCCATTGGCAATCTGCAGGTTGGGCATGCTGCCGGACAGACCACGCACGTCGCGGATGCCTTCGCGGGTCAGTGCTTCCTGGGTGACGGCAGTGACGGTGACCGGCGTTTTCAGCAGATCGGATTCAACCCGGGTGGCGGACACACGCACCGTTTCCAGCGTGGTTTGGGCGTTACCGGTGCTGGGCTTCTGCTCTTCGTCCGTGTTGGTGGACTGCGCCAGCGCCGGCGCAGCCGCACAGCTGATCAATACCGCTGCCACCGCGGCGGCGATGCCGGTCGGTCGAACAGCGCTGGGATGCTTTCTCATTGTTGGCTCCTGGTTGTGCGGCGACTTGGGCCGGCAGGCCCGCGCGGTGGCTGTTGCGGTTGCCCGATCAGGGCGAGGCGGGGGTGTTCTTCCCGGAATACACAGTCTGGTTGCGCACCAGCGGCCTGGCCCAGGCGCTGACGCTGAGGATGTAGAGCAAGGGGATGAAGACCAGCGACATGCCTGCGCGCAGGCCCAGGTGGTCACCGACCACACCGATCAACAACGGCACGATGGCGCCACCGAGGATGCCGCTGCACAGGATTCCCGAGAACGCACCGTGGTGTTGGGTGACCGAGTTCAGGCCCAGCGAAAAGATCACCGAGAACATCACCGACAAGAAAAAGCCCGCAGCAGGAAAGGCCAACAGAGAGATGGCTGCCGGGCCGAAAAGGGCGAGTGCAAGGCAGGCAATGGCCAGCGTGGAGAAGATGGCCAATACCAGTTTGGAATCCAGCAGTTTCAGCAGCCCCAGCCCGGTCAGACAGCCCAGCGACATCAGGCCCCAGAAGCGGCTGACGGCGATGGCGCCTTGTTCGGTGGCCGACAGGCCGTGGTAGCTGTGCAGGAACTGCGACATCCAATTGGCGATGGATTGCTCGGTGCCGACATAGGCAACGATGGCCAGGAAGAACAGGCGCACATCGCGGCGACGCAGCAGGCTACGGTATACCGCGCGGCTGCCTGCGCGCTCATCGTCTTTGAGTTGCACGGAGGGCAGTGGCAATTTGTAGTTGAGCAGGGCCAGCAGCACAAAAGCCGCTGCGAAGTACCAATAGAAGGCCAGCCAGGCCAGCGGCTGCCCCTGCACGTCCGGGCGCTGCATGTACAGCCGGAATCCCAAGGGGCTGAGGAAGGACGCCAGGCCGAACACCAGCTGCGCCATCACCGAATAGAACGCGAAATGCTGCTCGCCGGCAGCGGTGCGCATCAACGGATTTATCACCACCTGCAGCAGTGCCATACCCAGGCCGATGACGAACAGGCCAGCAACGACCGAGACATAGCCGGGCATTACGGCGATGGCCATGGCACCGATGAAATTCAATGCGAAGGCGGTAAAGAGAGTGAAACGGGTGCCGCGGACCTCGATCAGCATGCCGCCGGGTATCGAGATCAAACCGTAGGCGAGAAAGAACGAGAACGGCATGAAGCCGGCCATGGTCAGGCTCAGCTTGAAATCCTGGATGGCGATCGGCATCAGCGGCCCGATCAGATTGGTGATGAAGGAGATGGCGAACCAGATCAGGAGGATGTAGCTGATGATCAACGGCCGGTGCGTCATGGTCGTGGCTCCGGGGTCAGGGATACGACTGCAGGCAATGGGAGAGCTCGCCCGCCGCGATGCTCTTGCGAGGGAAGCGCGGCAGGATTGCTGCAGCGGTGCGGCAACCCGCAGCCAGTGCGTCGAGCAGGTTGGCGTGGTTCAAGGATGCCGCCAGGTAACCGGTGTTGAAGCTGTCGCCGGCGCCGACGGTGTCGAAGATGTCGGCGGCCGCCACACCGGTGTAGTGGGTGCTATGGCCGTTGACCTGGCCCAGTGCGCCGGCAGCGCCCAGCTTGACGATCAGGTGGGCGCCGGGCTTGAGCAGGCGGGCTACCTGTTGCACTGCCGGCTCCAGTTGCTGGTGGCCGGCGATGCTCATCGTTTCAAGTTCGTTGAGCAGCAGATGGTCGCAATGCGCCAGCCAGCCTTCGACTTCCTCAAGTACCTGCGGGGTCCAGCCCTCGGGCGGCCAGCCGGTATCCAGCGCAACCTGATAGCCACGGGCCGACGCCTCGACCAGCAGTTCGCAGAACTGCGCGCGCAGGTTGGGCAGCAGGAAGGGCGCGGTGAACAAGGCGATGCTGCCCGCCGCTGCCTGCGGCAGGTGTGCAAGAACAAAGGCCGGGGTCAGGTGCTGCAGATGCCCGCAACTGGTGAAGAAGGTGCGCTCGCCATCGGCGTGCAACAGCCCCACCGACATGGTGGTGTCGCTGGCGCAGCTCTGCAGTTCGACATCGATGCCGGCCAGCTGCAGCAGCAGCCACTGGGCGAGGTCGTCGTCGCCGATTGCACCAATCAGGCGTGGGCTCAGCCCGAGATGGCGGGCGGCCAGTGCCGAATTCGCCGCTGAGCCACCGGCGCGCAGCTCACTGCGGGGCAGCAGCTGCTCGGTACCGATCTCGGGCCAACGGCTCAGCGTGCCCAGGACCAAGTCCACGCTGACGTCGCCGATGATGCTGAACTTGGGCTGATCGTTGCTCATGGGGCGACTATAGTCACCCCAATTTGAGCCTGTCAATAAAAATATCCAGTGGAAGTTTAATTAAATTCGGCGGCCGCCAGCTCCCGCGCGGTGGCCGAGCAGCTCGGCGGCCTGGGCCTCGCCCTGATCGTCCCGCTGGACCCCTTCCAGACGCGGCGACAGCAGTTCATGGATGGGCAGGACCGCCGCGCCAAGCAGCGAACAATCCTCCTCGCGCAGCGAGATCATGATGCGCGGCAGTTCGGGCTGCGGGCGGCCACGGACCGAGCGATGCAGCGGCTGGGCAAGTTCGACCAGGCGCTGCACCAGCTTTTGCGGGGCCGAGCCACCAATGACGATGGTCTGTGGATCGAGCAGGTTCTCGATCATGCAGATGGCATCGCGCAGGCGCTGGGCTGCCTGCAGGCACCATTGCTGCAGTGCTTGGTCGTTGGGGTCGTCCAGGCGGCTGAGCAGGTCCGATGTGCGTATCTGCCCGTCATCCATGCCCAGCGCCTCGGCCAGCGAGTGCAGCGAGAGGTAACGTTCCAGGCAGCCCTGGTTGCCGCAGTAGCAGGGCGTGCCACCGGGAACGACCGGCACATGGCCGATCTCGGTGGCGTTGCCGTCGGCGCCGCGGTAGGTGTTGCGGCCGACAATCAGCGAGCCGCCCAGGCCCACGCTCAGGTGCAGGTAGAAGAAGTTGTCCAGGTGCCGGGCCACGCCGTACAGGGTTTCACCGAGCGCGCCGGCGACGCTGTCCACGCTGTGGAACAGCGGCAGGCCGGTGGCTTCCTGCAATTGGTCGAGGATGGACAAATCCTTCCAGCCTTCCAGCGCGGTGGGGCCGACAAAGCTCAGCTCGGTATCGCCGAGCGGGCCGGGCAGGGCCACGCCTATGCCCCACAGCCGGGCGCTGGCCTGGCGGCGCAGGCTGGCGACCAGTTCCAGCAGGCCGGCGAGCAACTGCGCGCGATCGCAGCCCTGCAGGCGCACTTCGCAACGGGCATCGATCTGCCCCACCAGATTGACCAGTGCGCCGGAGGCGCGGCCAGGCTCAAGGCTGATGCCGATGGATTGACCGGCGTCCGGGTTGATCTCGAAGGCAATGGGCGGCTGACCGCGGGTTTTCAGGTCCTTCTGCCGGCGCGAGACGATCAGGCCGATGGACTCCAGCTCATTGGTGATGTTGGCCACCGTCTGCGGGCTGAGCGAAACCTTTTCCTGGATGTCCTTGCGTGACGCTGCGCCGTGCTGGCGGATGAAATCCAGGACAAGGCGACGGTTATAGGGGGCGCTGGACTGCTGGGTGGCGCCACGGCCGATATTCATAGGCATTGAAACCGATTGAACGTGGGGATAGGGGAGGTGGAACAGGTGCCTGTATTATTCATACATCCACGTGAAGTATTTATTGACGCGGAATGACCGGATGGCTAAGTTTCGTTTCCTAGTCTATCCGGAACCGTGCAGATGCCTCCTTTGTCGCATTCCCGCAAGACCAGCGTCCAGCTTTGCGCCGCAATGGCCCTGGCCCTGTCCAGTTTGCTGCCGGTGGCAGCCGCCGCCCCGGCCGAGGAGCCCGCCAAGACCACCGTATCGGTGAGCCTGCCGGCCGAGCCCTTGCTGGTGCAGATCAACCAGGTGGCACTGGAGCGGCGCGGGCCCAAGCTGGCGGTCGTCGAGTCTGTGGGTGCGGCTAGCGCTGGCACCTATACGCTGCTGCGCGATGGTCAGCCGCTGCGCAGCGGTGATCTGCAGCCGCTGCCGGGTTTTTCCGAATGGGGCGCTGGCAAACAGTACTTCCGCATTGATTTCAGCGATGCCGAGCAGGCCGGCCAGTACCAGCTGGACGTGCAGGTGGGGCAGCAGCATGTGCGCTCGGCGCCGGTGACGGTAGCTGACAACGCGGTGTTCGCCACGACAGGCGCACAGCTGCTTGGCTACTTCCAGCGCAGCCGCCATACCGATGCCGCCGACCGCGACCTGCGCATCTTCCAGACCTCGCGCAAGGTGGATGTCTGGGGTGGTTGGCAGGACGCCGGTGGCGACAAGGGCAAATACCTGTCCCATCTGGGTTATGCCAATCACTTCAATCCGCAGCAGGCATCGATGGCGGCGTGGGTGCTGGCCTACGGGGCACATGCGCGTGCAGGCCTGTTTGCCGCACACGGGCTGCAGAAGCAGGTGGAGGACGAGGCGTTCTGGGGCGCGGACTACCTGCACCGCATTCTCGATGCGGACGGCTATTTCTATACGACGGTGTTCGACCAGTGGGGCACGCCAGGTGTCGAACGCATGGTCACCGGTTATGAGGGCGCGGCCGGAACCTACACCACGCTCTATCGTTCCGCATTCCGCGCCGGCGGTGGCATGGCCATCGCCGCCTTGGCGCGGGCATCGATGCTGGTCAAGGCATCCGGACGGCAGGGGGAGTTCAGTGCCGCGCAATACCTGGCAGATGCCGAGCGCGCCTATGCACACCTGCAGCAGTTCAATCCGCAGTACTGCGCCGACGGCAAGGAAAACATCATCGATGACTACACTGCGTTGATGGCGCTGGTGGAACTGCACAATGCCACGGGCCATTCGCGCTACCTGCAGGATGCGCGCAAACGCGCCGCCAGCTTGTTGGCGCGCCAGCAGGCCGATGGTGGCTTCATCAGTGATGGTGGCAGCCGCCCCTACTACCATGCAGCCGAAGCCGGCCTGCCGGTGATCAGCCTGTCCGCGTATGTGGATATCGAGACGCAGCCTGCGGAACGTGAGCGGGCGCTGGCGGCAATCGGCTCGGCACTTGCGCACGAACTGGCGATCACCGGTTCGGTTGCCAATCCATATGGCTACGCCCGGCAGCGCTTCCAGTTGGCCCAGGATGGCAAGGCGGCAGGGGAGGTGCTGGAAGGCTTCTTCATACCGCACCGCAATGAAACCGGCTATTGGTGGCAGGGCGAGAGCGCCCGCCTGGCATCGTTGGGCGCCGCGATGGTGATAGGCGGCCGCAAGCTGGCGGCCGAAGGCAAGGCGGGCTACGGCTTGTCAGCGGCGCGTGCAGGCTACGCACAGGATCAGATCGACTGGACGCTGGGACGCAACCCCTACGGCATCTCGATGCTCTACGGTTTTGGCCAGAAGAACCCGCCGACCGTGCTGGAGAGCGCAGGCGAAATGTTCGTCGGCGGCATCTCTAACGGCATCACCGGCGCGCCCGGTAGCGATGTTGGCGCTGGCATCAGCTTCGCCCCCGGACCCGACTCGGAGCAGTGGCGCTGGGTAGAGCAGTGGATTCCGCACACCACCTGGATGTTGTTTGCGGCTATGACGATGAGTGAGGGTTGAGGGTGTTGCTGTCAGTGCGGGGATGTCTTTCAACGGCATTGCCGCGCTAGGTGAAACGGTGCAGCTGATGCATGATCGCGAGGGCGGCGGCCCGATTCCTCCATCGGGTCGTCGCTTTTTTTTGGCTGGGCAGGGTGATTGCGTGACGCGGCAGCCGCTCGCCAGTGGCTGTCCTCCTACGGATCTCAATGTCAGCAGTCATTGAGTATGCGAGCGTTGCGATTCGGTAATGGCAAGGCAGGTTTACCGATGAATTGTCATGAGCAGAAAAGCGCGATTGCATCATCTGGAGCGTGTTGCCAGTCGCCCCAGGAGGCGCTGTGCCGAATGGCACTGTCAGCTGAAATGGTGGCCTGTTCACTATGAGGCGTCCGTTGTCCTGAAGCATTTTCCTCGCGATCTTCCGCGTTGCGAATGGCTGGACGAGGACCTCGTTTTGATCACCTCCTCATGTCCAGGATCAGCTATGACTTCCTTCATGCGACGCAGCGCGATTGGCTCCCCTCGGCGTTCGACTCATCCGCGGCGCTTCGTGTTTGCAATGCTGTTTGCGCTTGGGCTTCCGCTGAGCGCCAGTGCGCTGGCTGAAAGTAAGTTGGATCCCATCCTCGCTGCGGCGATGGAAGGGACGCAGACGCCCGCAATGGCAATGCTGGTCATCCGTGACGGCCAGATAAAGCAGCAATCTGCGCGCGGTGTGCGGCGCAACGACGGCGCCGTCGCGGTGCAGTTGGACGACGTATGGCTGATGGGCTCCACGGGTAAACCCATGACCAGTGCGCTGATTGCGCGCTTGGTGGAGCAGGGCGTGCTGGACTGGAACGCGCCGCTGTCGCGCGTGCTTCCTGACCTGTTGAAAATCGACCCCGCTTATCGCAACGTGACCTTGGTGCAGTTGTTGTCGCATCGCGCTGGGCTGCCGGAGAACCTGGCTGATGTTGCCGCCCTGGATGCGTACTTCACCGATACCCGGGCGCTGCCGGTACAGCGTGAAGCCTACATCCGCGCTGCGTTGCAGGAAGCGCCAGTCAATGTTCCGGGCACTGAGTTTGCTTACAGCAACAGCGGCTTCCTGATCGCAGCGGTTATTGCCGAGCGCGCTACCGGTATCTCGTTTGAAAATCTGATGCAGCGCGAGGTATTCGAACCCTTGGGGATGGACGGTGCAGGTTTCGGCCCTACGCCCTCCGGTCAGCCGCAAGGACATCGCGCCGGCAAGCCGGTCACCACGGCGCCGCGTAAGTCGGACGATGGCGTGCCGGCCATGTATACGCCGGCCGGCAACATGCATATGCGCTTGCAGGATATGGCCAAGTTCGTCATCGACCAGATGGAGGGCAGTCGCGGCAAAGGTAAGCTGTTGAGTGAGGCGTCCTATCGCTTGATGCAGACCCCGCAGAGTGGAAGTCCCTCGGCGATGGACTGGGGTGTGCAGCCATCGATCGCCGGGCGTAAAGGGCCGGCGCTGACCCATGGCGGCTCTGATGGCAATTGGCTTGCCTGGGTGGCCTTGTTCCCGGAAACCGGCAACGGCCTGATCGCTATAGCCAATGCAGCCGAAGACATGGGTGCGGACAAGGCAACGATGGGCGCGATGGGTGCGGTGTTCCCGGAGTTGGCGCCAGCCGCTGCGGCCGCGACACCAGCAAAGTAGGTCGCTTGTACCTGGGGGCGTGTGGTCCGAGTAGCTCGCGCGCAGCCCAGTGGCATATGCGGTGCTGTTGATGAAGGTGCGACGGCGCGTGGCAATTCGCGACCGACGCCGTCTCGGCTGGATAACGGAAGCCAGCCGGAAAGGGCGCTGGCGATCCAGTGGCGAAGGTGCTGATGTCGCGCTATGCTCGGTTCACCGTGGGGCGGTAGCTCAGCTGGGAGAGCGTCGCGTTCGCAATGCGAAGGTCGGGAGTTCGATCCTCCTCCGCTCCACCAAGTCTTCAAACAAAGAGCCGCGTCGGATGATGCGGCTCTTTGCGTTTGTGCGCTGGTTGCGGGTGGTTTGATCAAATTTTCGCCAGGTGTTGCTGCCGCTCTCTGGCGCGCAACCTCGGCCGCACAAGGCATTTCAAGGAATTTTCAGTGGATGTGAAAATTTTTGTGAAATTGGCTTGCCGAAATCGAAATAGCTCCGTAATATACGCCTCCTCGACGGCATCAACGCCGACGAAAACAAAACAAAGTGGCCGAGTAGCTCAGTTGGTAGAGCAGGGGATTGAAAATCCCCGTGTCGGCGGTTCGATTCCGTCCTCGGCCACCAAAATTTCAAGGGTTCGCAGAAATGCGAGCCCTTTTTTGTTGTCTGTTTGCACCGGATCTGCACCGGCTGCGATTGTGGTGGTGCTTTGGGTTTGCGGTTGTGGGAGCGGCGTAAGCCGCGAAGCTGGGATTGGTGAGGTTGCTTTGCGAGCTTGCGATCTTATGGATCTTTTGTTTCGCGGCTCACGCCGCTCCCACAAAGCCGGATCGGTGCGTTCTTTGGTGTTTTTTTGCCGAGCATGGCTCGGCACTACATTGCGAACGGCAGTCGTCGTAACACCGGCGGCAGCAGTTTTTACCGCAGGCCGGTGAGGGCTGTTGATTGGTGCTTTGTGTTTGCGGTTCAGGTGCGGCGTTGGCCGCGGAGCTGGGATTGGCTAGGTTGCTTTGCGAGCTTGCGATCTCATGGATCGTTTGTTTCGCAGCTTACGCCGCTCCTACAAAACCAGGTCGGTGCGTTCTTTGGTGGTTTTTTGCCGAGCATGGCTCGGCACTACATTTGATGCGGGCCCCGAACTGGTCGGAGCCCGCTGTTGCTCAGGTGTTGGGCAGCAGTGGCCGCAGCACCGGTTCCAGCTGTTCCTGACGCCAGCCGGCCAGTGCGGTTGGCCAGTTGCCGCTTTCCAGCAGGGCCTCCAGGTGCTTGCGCGAGGCCAGCAGGCCCTCGGGCAGTTCCAGCTCGGCGCTGCGCTTGCTCACTGCGTCCTGCAGGCGCTTGATGGTGTTCTTGTTGCCATCGGTGGCCTGCAGCGCCATTGGTGCATCCGCTTCGTCGGCAAGCGGGGTGTTCAGTGCTTCCCACAGCGACTGCGCAAGCTTGCGCGGGGCCTTGGGGAAGCGGCCGAACAGCTTGAGCATGCTGTCGTAGTCCGCGGGCGGGTTGCGTGCCAGCAGGTTGGCCAGCTCGTTGTCCAGAATCCAGCTGCGCGGCTTGTCGCTGCTGCGTGCCTGTTGGTCACGCCAACGCAGCAGGCGCAGCAGGCGCAGCTGTGCGTCGCGCTCCAGTACCTGCGAGGAGCGCATCGACAGGTGCGGCCAAAGCTCGCCTTCGTCGCCTTCAACGCTGGCCAGCAGGCGCTCGCCGTCGTCCTGCAGCCATTGCAGGCGGTTTGCCGCCTGCAGCTTGGCACTGATGGTGTCGTGCAGGGCGAACAGGTATTCCACGTCGTCGGCGGCGTATTCCAGCTGTGCCTCGCTGAGCGGGCGCTTGAGCCAGTCGGAACGGGTCTCGCCCTTGGGCAGGGTGACGCCGGTGATCTCGGCCACCAGCTTCTGGTAGCCCATGCCGCCGCCGATGCCGGCCAGCGCGGCACCGATCTGGGTGTCGAACAGCGGCCGCGGCAGGGCGTCGCAGGCGCACTTGAAGGCCACCAGATCTTCGCTGGCGCTGTGCATGATCTTGGTGATCGAGGTGTCGGTCAGCCAGGGTTTCAGTGCTTCGCACATGCCGGGTATCAGCGGGTCGATCAGCAGGATTTCGTCGCCGACCGCCATCTGCACCAGGGCCAGCTGCGGCCAATAGGTGCGTTCGCGGATGAATTCGGTGTCCAGCCCGATGCGGGTCGGGCGCTGGCGGTAGCGTTCTTCCAACTCCGCCGGGTGTTTGATCCAGTAAGCCACGTAGGGTTCCGTCAACTGCAGGGTTTGCTCAGGCAGGCGAGAATAGCCTAACGTCGGGCCGCTCCCGGAGAAGTGTGCAAGGTCATGGAGGCGTTTTTGGGTAAAACCGGCCAATTGTTGGGTCTGGCGGCGCTGTTTGGGGTGCTGGCCGGGTGTAGCGGCAGTGCGCCTTCGGCCGCGCCAAATGCGGAGCCTGCAAAGAATCCAACGCTGGTTCAGCGGCTGGAAGCGCGCGCCGAGGCCCGTGCTGAAGCCAAGGCCGAAGCGGCGGCCGCTGCCAAGGCGAAGGCCGCAACGCCCGATCCTGCGCCGCAGGTGGAAAGCATCGCCCTGCCGGTCTGGAATGCGCCGGAAGTGAGCCTGCAACCCGACGAGCTGGCCGAGGCGCGCAAGGCCGCTGACAAGGCCTTGGCCGAGGACAGGCTGTACCGCGATGCCGAGGATGCGATTCCGCTGTACCTGGCGATCCTGGCCCTGCAGCCGCAGGACCAGGCCGCGCAGCGCGGGCTGGACAAGGCCCGGCAGCGCCTGCGTGCGCAGGCCACGGCCTTGATGGCCCAACCCGAAAACCAGCGCCAGGCGCTGGCCCAGGCGGCCGAAATCGCCGGCGTGGCGGTGGCCCTGGCGCCGGAAGGCAAGGCCGAGCAGGCCTTGCAGCAGCGCATCGCGGTGGCGCGGCGGCTGCTGGCGTTGAATCGGGCTGGCGAGCAGGCCCTGCGCCAGCACCAGTTTGGCGAGGACGGCGGCGGGGCGCAGGCGGCATTCCGCGAAGTGCTGGCTACCGACCCGCTCAACAGCCGGGCGAGACAGGGTCTGGCGGCAGTGGAAAGTGGTTTGATCCGCCGCGCCGAGTACTCCGCCGCGGTGGACTCGGATTTCGATGCTGCCGCGCGCTGGCTGGACAAGGCCACCACCATCCGTGGCGAGGCGGTGACCCTGAAGGACGCGCGGGCGCGCATCGAGAACATCCGCATCGCCCAGCTGGATGCCCTGCGTGAAGGCGGTCTGCGCGATCTGGTGTCCTCGAAGGGGCTGAAGGACGCCCAGCTGAAGCTGTCCCAGGCCGAACGCATTGCGTTGCCCGGTGACCGCACCGTGGCCCTGCTGCGTGAACGCATCGCGCTGGTCACCCATTACGGCAGCTTCCGTCCGGGCCAGGTGTTCAGCGATGCGCTGGCCGATGGCAGCCGCGGGCCCCAGATGGTGGTGGTGCCGTATGGCAGCTTCCAGATGGGCGCGACCGAGGGCGAGATCGGCAGCAGCGACGCCGAGCGGCCGCAGCATCAGGTGCGCTTCGAGCGCGGTTTTGCGATGTCGATCACCGAAGTGACCGTGGCCGACTTCCGTCGCTTCGTCGAAGCGGCCAAGGCGCGCCCGCGCGCTACCCGGCGCGGCCATTCCATTGTCTATGACGAGCGCAGCGGCAATTTCATCCGCCGCAGCGGGGTGGATTGGCAGTCCGATTACAACGGCGCCAAGGCCGCGCCCAACAGCCCGGTGATGCATGTCAGCGTGCGTGATGCCGAGGCATACGCTACCTGGTTGTCCGAGCAGACCGGGCGCTATTACCGGTTGCCCAGTGAGTCGGAGTTTGAATATGCGCTGCGTGCGGGCAGCCAGGGACGCTATCCGTGGGGGCGCTCGATGACGCCGCCGGAGAACAGTGGCAACTTCACCGGCAGCCTGGATGTGTCACCCAGCGGCCGCCATTGGAACAATGCTTTCATCGGCTACGGTGACGGTTTCTGGGGGACGGCGCCGGTGGCGATGTTCCGCGCCAATGCCTGGGGGCTGCACGATGTCAGCGGCAATGTCAGCGAGTGGGTAGCCGACTGCTGGCACGCCAGCTACCGGCGTGCGCCGGCCGATGGTGCGGCCTGGTACAACCCGGGCTGCCGGCAGCGGGTGATCCGCGGCGGCAACTGGGCCAATGCGCCGGAGCAGACCCGCGCGGCATGGCGGCAGTCACAGGACTCGGACGTCACCTCCGCGCGCATCGGTTTCCGCCTGGTGCGCGGAATTTGACCTTGCCGCGGCGTACGCTAGCGTTACCATCGGCCACGGCCAGCCCGGCCCAGACGGAATCCAACCATGCGACAAGATCCTTTCGGTAACCAAGGCAACGGCGGCCAACGGCGGCGTGGTGGCGGCCTGTTCGGCAATATCCGTTGGGTGATCCTGCTGGGCTTCGCGGTGTACGGCGGTTGCTATTACTTCGGCAATCGTTCGGTGGACCCGTATACCGGCGAGAAAGTGCTGATCGACAGCTCGCTCAATGCCAGTGAAGAGAAGGCGATGGGCCTGCAGGCCTACCAGGAGATCCTGGCGCAGGAGCGTCCGGTCGACCCGAATTCGCAGATCGCCCGCCAGGTACGTGAGATCGCCAGCCGCCTGATTGCCAAGGTGGATGTGGTGGAGACCTCGTTGGCGCAGGAGCATGGCCTGCAGCCACAGCATTTCGCCAAGGATTTCGAGTGGGACGTGAACGTCCTGCAGTCCGATGAAGCCAATGCCTTCTGCCTGCCGGGCGGCAAGATGGCGGTCTATACCGGCTTGATTCCGGTCGCGCAGAACGCCGATGCGCTGGCGGTGGTGATGGGTCACGAAATCGCCCACGCGCTGCTTCGCCACGGCGCCCAGCGCATGGCCCAGCAGAAGCTGACCCAGATCGGGCAGATGGCCGGCGCTGCCAGTGGCATGGACGTGCAGCAGCAACAGATGATGATGTCGGCCATGGGTTATGGCTATCTGCTGCCGTATGCGCGTTCGCATGAAACCCAGGCCGATGAAGTGGGGCTGATGCTCGCCGCAGCAGCCTGTTTCAACCCGGAAGAAGCGGTGCCGCTGTGGCAGCGCATGAGCCAGGCCAGTGGTGGCCAGGCACCGCCGGAGTTCTCCTCCACCCATCCCAATCCCGGTACCCGCATCCAGAACCTGCAGGCGCTGATGCCCAAGGCAATGGAGTACCGGCAGCGCTATTGCACGGCAGGGGCGGCGGCTCGCTAGCAAGCGCGTTGACGCATTGCACAAGCACGTAACGAACGCCGGTGGATGCTCGCCGGCGTTCTCTTTTTTGTCAGAGGTTGCAGATGCGACGTGCTGCGCTATTGGCGCTGGGGGTGTTGCTGATCATGGTGGTGGTCAGCTGCGTCTGGCCTCTGCATGCCGGTCACATGGATGCCGACCGCTATGGCCGCGTGCAGCTGCTTGAGCCGGCATCAGCTCCGCGCGGGCTGGTTATTTATTTCGCCGACCCGCTGTTGCCGCGAGCGCAGCGGCAGCAGTTTGCCAAACAGTTGGCGCAGGCCGGTGCATGGGTGGCCGTGGTGGATGCGGCGCGCTACCGGCAGCAACTGCGCAAGGGCAATGGCAGTTGCCGGGCAATGGCCGATGATGCGGCCCTGCTCACCCAGAAGCTGCTCAAGCGCGAGCGTGCGGACCAGTTTTTCCTGCCGGTCTTGCTGGGCCAGGGCAACAGCGCCGGGCTGGTCCGCGACAGCGCCGCTGGCGCCGCGCCGGGGGAGTTTGCAGCGGCGCTGGTGACCACGGACGATGCATCGGCCGGCACCCGTGCCTGCAAGGGCGCTACCGCAGCCGTGCAGGTCAGGCAGATGGCAGAACCGGCGTTACTTGATGCCTTGCCAGCCGTGCTCGATGCCGCGCCGGCGCAAGGCCTTGCCATGCTGCCCTTGGTGGAGATGCCGGTGGCCGGCAGCAAGCGGCTGGTGGTGCTGATATCCGGCGATGGCGGCTGGCGTGACCTGGACAAGGGACTGGCACATGAACTCAACCAACGTGGTATTTCCGTGGTCGGCTGGAACAGCCTGCGCTACTTCTGGAAAGAGCGGACGGCGGCGCAGCTGGGTGGCGACCTGGACAGCGTCGTGCGCAGCTATCGGCAGCGTTGGCAGGCCGATGACGTGGCGTTGGTTGGCTATTCCTTCGGCGCCGATGTATTGCCGTTTGCCTATCCGCTGCTGAGCGAACCGCAACGTCGTTCGGTGCGTTTGGTGTCGCTGCTTGGGCTTGCCCACGGTGCAGCATTTGAAGTGCGGGTGGGCGGCTGGCTGGGGTGGTTCCGTGCGCAGGAGGTACCGGTGCAGCCGGCCTTGGCGGGCCTGCAGCCGGTCGCACAGCAATGCATCTACGGAGTGGACGAGAAGGACAGCCTGTGCCGGGACCTGCAGGGCGATGCGCGCATGCAGGTGGTTGAACGCCCCGGCGGACATCACTTCGACCGCGACCCAGCCAAGCTGGCGCAGATCATCGTCGAACGCTGGGATGCGCTGCCGGCTCAGCCCTGAGTGGGGTCGCCGTTGGCCGGTGTGCCGTCAACGTGTTCCACCCGCAGCTGCAGCTCACCTTCGGACAGGCGCGCGCGCAGCTGTTCGCCGGGCTTGACCTGCGCGGCGGAGCGCACCAGCGCCCCGTCTTCCACCCGGGTCAGGATGGAATAGCCGCGCGCCACCGTCGCCAACGGGCTTACCGCTTCCAGCGAACGGGCAATGCCGCGCAGGCGCAGGGCATCGCCCTGCAGCTGACGGGTCATGGCCGCGTGCGCGCGCGGTGCCAGCGTCGCCAGTTTCTCAGCCAAGGCACTCAAACGCCGCTGTGGCTGGTTGCCACGCAGCCCGGTGGCGGCGTGGGCCAGGCGCGCAGTGCGGCGTTCCAGCTGTTGCCGCCATTGTGATTGCAGGCGCGCGAAGGCGGCCTGCTGGCGATGTTCGAGCAGGCTCAGGCGCGCCTGCGGGCTGTGCGCCTGCAGGCGCAGCGCGGCGCGGTCGGCACGTTGCATGGCCTGGCCCAGTGCATGCACCTGCAGTTGATTCAGGCGTTGCGCCAGCCGGCGTACGCGCAGGGCCAGGTCACGCTGGTCGGGTACCAGCAGTTCGGCGGCCACCGACGGCGTTGGTGCGCGCAGATCGGCGGCGAAGTCGGTCAGGCTGAAATCGGTCTCGTGGCCCACCGCCGACACCACCGGCGTCTTGCTGGCGGCAACCGCGCGCGCCAGCTGTTCGTCGTTGAAGGCCCACAGGTCTTCCAGCGAACCGCCGCCACGGGTCAGCAGGATCACATCGTAGCGGCCACTGGCATCGGCCTGACGCAGCAGGGAGGTGATCTGCGGTGCAGCGGTGGCGCCCTGTACCAGCGAAGGCAGCAGCTCCACTTCCAGCATCGGGAAACGCCGCTCCAGCACGCTCAGTACATCGCGCACGGCCGCGCCGCTGGGCGAGGTGATCACCGCCAGCCGCTGCACGTGTGCGGGCATTGGCCGCTTGCGTGCAGGGTCGAACAGCCCCTCCGCTTCGAGCCGCGCCTTGAGCTCGTCGTACGCGCGACGCAACGCGCCTTCGCCGGCTTCTTCCATATGATCAAGGATCAGCTGGTAATCGCCGCGTGCCTCGTACAGGGTCAGCCGGCCACGCACCAGCACGCGCATGCCTTCGCGCGGAATGAATTTCAGCCATTGGCTCTTGGGCTTGAACATCGCCGCGCGGACCTGCGCGCGCGCATCCTTCAGGGTGAAATACAGATGCCCGGAAGCGGGGCGGCTGACGCCGCCGAGCTCACCTTCCACCCACACCAGCGGAAACGCGCTTTCCAGCAGATCGCGCGCCAGGGTGTTGAGCTGGTTGGGGGTGAGGATGTCGTTGCTGGAGGCCATTATTGAACTGCTTTTGCCATTGGGGCGCCCGCCAAGCTTGAAGACGCTGGCGGACTGTCGGTCACTATCTTACGGGAGCGCCGCAGGGAGTCGAATAAATCGAGGCGGGGTGCCGCGACTGGTCGGATCCGGTGATGGATGGTTGTTGCCGAACAGCGGTGCTCGGTTGTGAACGCACACCCCGCCGCACTGAATTCGGTTGATGGGGCTCGGCACGCGGGTTGCGCCACGCATGTGGTTCGCAATCGTGCGTGTTGACCGTGCCGTGAAGGCGTTGCAGCTACGGTTTGGACGCGTCGCCGGCATGCCGCTGCAGGGCCCATTGCACATGCTCGCGGACCACATCCGAGGGATGCGCTTGACGCGTTAGCAATGCCTGCTGCACGGCAGGCGAGGGTGCTGCATTGCCCAGCGCCACGGCGATATTGCGCAACCAGCGCTCGTGGCCGCTGCGGCGGATCGGGCTGCCTTCGGTGCGGCGCAGGAACTCGTCCTCTTCCCAGGCGAACAGTTCGGGCAGGGTGGCGGTATCCAGGTTGTTGCGGGCGCGGAAATCCGGCTCGTCGGTGCGTTGGGCGAACTTGTTCCACGGGCAGACCAGCTGGCAGTCGTCGCAACCGTAGATGCGGTTGCCCATCAGCGGGCGCATGTCCAACGGGATGGCGCCTTCGTGCTCGATGGTCAGGTAGGAGATGCAGCGGCGTGCATCCAGCCGGTGCGGGGCGATGATGGCGGCGGTGGGGCAGACATCGATGCAGCGCGTGCAGCTACCGCAATGTGCGGTGGCAGGCACATCCACCGGCAATGGCAGGTCGACATAGATCTCGCCTAGGAAGAACCACGAGCCGCCGTTGCGATCGATCAGACAGGTGTGTTTGCCGATCCAACCCAGTCCGGCGTTACGCGCCAATGCACGTTCCAGTACCGGCGCCGAGTCGACGAAAACGCGGTAACCAAACGGGCCGATTTCGCTGCCGATACGCTCGGCCAGCTTCTGCAACCGGTTGCGCATCAACTTGTGGTAATCGCGGCCCAGCGCATAACGCGCCACATAAGCACGCTCGCTGTCATTCAAGGTCGCCCAGGCTTCGGTATCGTCCTTGTGGCCGTAATCCAGACCGACCGAAATCACCCGCAGCGTGCCCGGCAGCAGTTCCTGTGGGCGTGCCCGCAAGGTGCCGTGGCGGGCCATCCATTCCATCGTCCCGTACAGGCCTTTGCCCAGCCAGTCGGCCAGGTGCGCTTCATCCTCGCCCAGCTCGATGCCGCTGACCCCACAGCGCTGGAAGCCTGCCTCGCGGGCAAGCTGGCGGATGCGCAGCGACAACTGCGCCGGATTTGCGGCGGTAACGGCTTCAGACATGGCGCAAGTATAGAATTGCCAGCATGTCAGAGCCCGTCGAACTGTTCGATATCGCCGCTGCCCGCCAGATTGATGGGCAAGCGACCGCCGCCCTGGGCGGCGACGCGTATGTACTGATGCAGCGTGCCGGCCACGCCGCGTGGCAGACCGCGCTGCAGTATTGGCCACAGGCGCGACGCATCGTGGTGGTCTGCGGGCCGGGCAACAACGGCGGCGATGGCTATGTTCTTGCCCGTCATGCCCGCCAATCCGGGCGCGAGGTAAGCGTGCTGCACCTGCCCGATGCCTCGCCGCGCACGCCCTTGGCGCAGCGCGCCTGCACCGATTACCTGGCCGTTGGCGGCCACGTCGAGATCACGCCCGGTTGCCTGCAGCAGGCCGATCTGATTGTCGATGCTCTGTATGGCATCGGTTTCAGCCGCGCGCCGCAGGCCGAAGACGCGGCGCTGATCGAGGCGATAAACGCGGCCGCAGCACCGGTGTTTGCCTTGGATGTGCCCAGCGGCGTTGATGCCCTCACGGGCAACGTGCCCGGTGCGGCCGTACGTGCGCAGCGCGTCTTGCAGTTCATCGTGGCCCACCAGGGCCTGCATACGGGGGCGGCGCTTGAACATGCCGCACAGCGGCTGCTGGCCACGCTGGACGTGCCGCCGGTGGCATTGGACGGAGTGAAGGCCAGCGCGCTGCGCTGGGCCGGGCCGCAATTGACGGCACGGCTGCCGCCGCGTCGGCTCAATACCCATAAGGGTGAATCCGGACACGTGCTGTGTGTGGGCGGCAACCACGGCAGCGGCGGTGCAGTGATGCTCAGTGCCGAGGCCGCGCTGCGCAGTGGCGCCGGCTTGTGCAGCGTGGCGACCCGCGCGCTGCACGTGGCACCGCTGTTGGCGCGTTGCCCCGAGGCGATGGTGCAGGCGGTGGATAGTTCCGAGGACTTCGCGCCGCTGCTGGCGCGTGCCGGCGTCATTGCGCTGGGGCCGGGTCTGGGCCAGGACGACTGGGCGCAGGCGCTGTGGTCGGTGGCGCTGGCCAGTGGCAAGCCGCTGGTGCTTGATGCCGATGGCCTGAACCTGCTCGCGGCCGCTCCTAGGCCGCTGCCGCAGGCCATTCTCACCCCGCATCCGGGCGAGGCCGCGCGCCTGCTCGATACCGATACCGCCAGCATCCAGCGCGATCGTTTTGCCGCCGCCCATGCTTTGGCAGCGCGCTATGCGGCGGTTGTCGTGCTGAAGGGAGCGGGCAGCGTGATCGCCGCGCCGGGGCAGCTGCCGCGAGTGCTTGCCGCCGGCAACCCCGGCATGGCGGTCGGCGGCATGGGCGACCTGCTGACCGGCGCCATCGCGGCGCTGCGCGCGCAGGGCCTGTCGCCATTCGATGCCGCCAGTACCGGTGCCCTGCTGCACAGCCTCGCCGGTGATGCCGCAGCGGCCGAAGGTGAGCGCGGGCTGTTGCCGCGCGATCTATTGCCGCACCTGCGCGTCCTTGCCAATCCATAATGTGCCCATGATCGAATTGTCATTGCCCCAAGCCGAGAGCACCGACCTGCTGGGTCAGGCCTTGGCCCAGACCCGGCCCGCGCAGGCGGTGGTTCACCTGCAAGGGGATCTTGGTGCCGGGAAATCCACCCTGGCCCGCGCCCTGTTGCGCGCGCTAGGCGTACAGGGGCCCATCCGCAGCCCTACCTACACCTTGATCGAACGCTATCCGCTGGAAGGCGGCGAAGCCTGGCATCTGGATCTGTACCGGATCGGCAATGCCGGCGAGCTGGATTTCCTTGGCCTGGACGACGCCAGCGCCGACCTGTGGTTGATCGAATGGCCCGAACGCGGGGCGGGCGGCCTGCCGCCGCTGGACCTGCTGGTGGCCTTGGAAATCGATGGCCATGGCCGCCGCGCGCAGCTGCAGGCACATAGTCCGGTCGGCGAAGCCTGGCTGCAGCGGCTGCGCAAAACGCCCCACTTGCAGGGGCTTCCTGCCCTGTGACTACAGGAAGTTACGGCAGGTTGCGGATTATTAAGGGAAAACATGTTGCAATTAGCGAATTCCGGTGATTGAATCCGCTCATGACTACGGGAAACCGCCTGTTCGCTTTGTCTGTCGCCGTCGCCGGCCTGTGCCTGGCCAGCGCTTCCGCGTGGGCCGGTGAGATCCGTGGGCTCGGGCTGAGCGCCGGCGCCACCGGCACCCGCGCCGAGATCCAGCTGGCCGGTGGTGGCAGCTACAAGACCATCAGCCTGGCCGGTCCCAACCGCCTGGTGATCGATTTCCCCGACTCCACTTCCGTGCGCGGCCTGAAACTGCCTGCACCGGTAGGTGTGGTGACCGCAGTGCGCACCGGTAATCCGGTCGCGGGCACGTTCCGGGTCGTGTTCGACCTTGCCGAGTCCGTGGCTGCGTTCAAGCCGCAGATGCAGGGGCAGGGCGCCGAATCCAAGCTGCTGATCGAGTGGCCGGGTGAAACCGCGCCGCGTGCCGGCGCGCCGGCAGCTGTTGCTGCTGCTCCGGCTGCAAGCGCACCGGCCGTGGCTGCGCCAGCGTTGAACCCTGCGCCGGCCACCCCGGTAGTGAATCCCGAGCAGGCGCGCGCCGAGGCCGCCCGCGCTACCGCAGCGCTGACTGCGGCAGTGCGCCAGCAGGCCACTACGCCGCCGCCGGCACCGGCCCAGGCTGCGCCCAGCCCCGCGCCGGCCGTTGCCAGCGCTCCTGCAGCAGCCAGCCCGTCCGCGGCGTCGCCGGCAGCCATTCTCAATGGGCAGGGCACGCCAGTCCGCACCACGATTGCCACCGGTGTGCCGACCCCGATCACGCCGAATCCGGCAACCGCTGCGGCGGCTGCTCCGGTTGCCGCTGCGCAGACGCCTGCGCCGCGTCCGGTAATGCCAAGTGACGCGTCACGAATTCGGATGGCGCCGGGCATGCGCAATCTGGTGGTTGCCATCGATCCGGGCCACGGCGGCCAGGATCCGGGAGCCGTCGGGCCTACCGGCAAGCGTGAGAAGGACGTAACCCTGGCCGTTGCGCGTGAGCTGGCCCGCCAGGTCAATGCCACGCCGGGCCTGCGCGCGTACCTGACCCGCGACACCGACGTATTCATCCCGCTGCCGATGCGAGCCCAGCGTGCGCGTGCTGCCAAGGCTGACATCTTCATCTCGATTCATGCCGATGCCGCGGAGAACCGTTCGGCGACCGGTTCTTCGGTCTATGTACTGTCGACCAAGGGCGCCTCCTCGCAGCGTGCGCGCTGGCTGGCGGACAAGGAAAACTCGGCCGATCTGATCGGCGGTGTCAGCCTGACCCGCACCGAGGGCACCTTGGCCAATGTGTTGCTGGACCTGGCACAGAGCGGCTATATGAAGGCCTCCGAAGACGCGGCCGGGCACGTGCTGGGCGGGCTCAAGCGTATCGGCAACAATCACAAGCCGAACCTGGAGCGCGCCAACTTCGCCGTGCTGCGTACCTCGGACATGCCGGCGATGCTGGTCGAAACCGCGTTCATCTCCAACCCGGATGAAGAGCGCCGCCTGATCGATCCGGCCTATCAGCGCCGTATCGCCGGTGCCGTGCTCGATGGCGTGCATACCTTCTTCAGCCGCCAGCCGCCGCCGGGCACCTTGTTTGCCGCCCGCGCCCAGGCCGAAATGGATGCTGCAGCCGGCACCGTTGCGGGTGGCAGCAAGTAAGGCAGCATTTGCTGGAAGCCCGCTTCTGACGCGGCGTGAAGCTATGAGACACATGAAAACCGATGCCAGCAATGCTGGCGTCGGTTTTTCTTTTTGTAGGAGCGGCGGAAGCCGCGAAGCCCCAGCCGCGTAACGCCGCATCGGCTTCGCGGCTCCCGCCGCTCCTACAAAGGCCCGCCCCGGGGCGGGGGCTGCAAGACCTTCATCAGCCAGCATCGATATCGGTGTTGAGGCCGCGCTCGGCTATCATCGTGTGTATGCATGATGTCAGCCTGATCCCCCTCAAATCCTCGTTCATCTACCTCGGCAAGGCCCTGCAGTTGCCTGGCGGTGCGGCATGAATGCGATCCGCCCCCTGCCGGAAATCCTGATCAACCAGATCGCCGCCGGCGAAGTGGTTGAACGGCCCGCTTCGGTGGTCAAGGAGCTGGTCGAGAACGCTCTCGACGCCGGTGCCACGCGCGTGGATATCGATCTGGAAGAAGGCGGTGTCCGCCTTATCCGCATCCGCGACAACGGTGGCGGTATCGCCGCCGAGCAGTTGCCGTTGGCGGTGTCGCGGCATGCCACCAGCAAGATCGCCAGCCTGGATGATCTGGAATCGGTAGCCACGCTCGGTTTCCGTGGTGAGGCGCTGCCATCGATTGCCTCGGTCAGCCGCTTCACCCTGGCGTCGCGTCGCGCTGAGGACGAGCACGGCTCCGCACTGCAGATCGAAGGCGGCAAGCTCGGCGAGGTGGCACCGCGTGCGCATGCGCCGGGTACCACGGTGGAAGTACGCGAGTTGTTCTACAACGTGCCGGCACGGCGCAAGTTCCTGCGCGCCGAGCGTACCGAGCTGGGGCACATCGAGGAATGGCTGCGCTCGCTGGCGCTGGCGCGTCCTGATGTCGAACTGCGGGTTTCGCACAACGGCAAGCCATCGCGGCGCTACAAGCCGGGTGATTTGTATTCGGACGCGCGCCTTGGCGAAACCCTGGGCGAGGACTTCGCGCGCCAGGCCTTGCGCGTGGATCACAGCGCGGCCGGGCTGCGCCTGCACGGCTGGATTGCGCAGCCGCAGTATTCGCGGGCCAGTGCCGACCAGCAGTATCTCTACGTCAACGGCCGCTCGGTACGCGATCGCAGCGTCAGCCATGCGGTGAAGATGGCGTACGGCGATGTGCTGTACCACGGCCGCCAGCCGGCCTATGTGCTGTTCCTGGAGCTGGACCCGACCCGGGTCGACGTCAACGTGCATCCGGCCAAGCACGAAGTGCGTTTCCGCGATTCGCGGCTGATCCACGATTTTGTCTATCGCACGCTCAAGGACGCCCTGGCCGAAACCCGTGCCGGCATGGAGCCGACTGCGGGTCAGGCGCATCCGGCCGATCCGCAGACACAGGCCGCACCAAGTTATGCCGGTGCAGGCGGCTATCTGTTGTCGCGTCCAGGCGGTAGTGCGGGCGGCGGCGGTGGCAATGGCAATTGGCAGGCGCGGCAATCGCCGCTGGGCCTGCAGGTCGCTGACGCACCATCCGCGTATGCCGCGCTGTATTCACCGGTCGAGGGTGGCGCTGAGGTTTCGCGCCAGGCCGATAGCGGCCCGTCGTTGCCGCCTACCTCCAATGATGCCGGCGTGCCGCCGCTGGGCTATGCCATCGCACAGCTGCATGGCATCTACATCCTGGCCGAGAACGCTGAAGGCCTGATCGTGGTGGACATGCATGCCGCCCATGAGCGCATCGGCTACGAACGCCTGAAGAACGCACATGACGGCATCGGTCTGCACGCGCAGCCGCTGCTGGTGCCGATGACCCTGGCAGTGGGCGAACGCGATGCCGATACCGCCGAGCGCGAGGCCGCCACTCTGGCGGCACTGGGCTTCGAGGTAACCCGTTCCGGCCCCGGTTCGCTGCATGTGCGCAGCATTCCGGCCTTGCTCGCCAATGCCGAGCCGGAAGGCTTGCTGCGTGATGTGCTCGGCGATCTGCGTGAGCACGGCCAAAGCCGGCGCATCGCCACCGCGCGTGACGAACTGCTATCCACCATGGCCTGCCACGGCGCGGTGCGCGCCAATCGGCGCCTGACCCTCCCTGAAATGAATGCCTTGCTGCGCGATATGGAAATCACCGAGCGCTCCGGGCAATGCAACCACGGCCGCCCCACCTGGGCGCGCTTTTCCTTGGCTGAAATTGATCGCTGGTTCCTGCGGGGGCGTTGATGAAATACCTATTGGGGGGCGCGGCGCTGATCGCCGCGATGCTGCTGGGCGGCTGCGGGGATGATGCGAACAAGGCCCAGCCAGCGGCACAGGTCGATCCGACCTTCGAGCGGGACAACGGTCTGTGGCGCGAACAGCGGCTGACCGAACTGCTGGCGCCCGATGGCTGGACCAGCCTGGTCGGGCTGCATTGGCTGGATCTGAAGGCGCATTACATTGGCAGCGGCAGTACCAGCGGCATTCGCCTGGCGGCGGGGCCGCCACGGATGGGGCTGGTCACGCGCGAGGGCAAGGCATGGTTCTTCGCACCGGAACCGGGTGTGTCGGTGAAGGTCGACGGGCAGGTGGTGAAGGGCCGCATTCCGCTGCACAGCGACCACGCCGAGACACCGACGGTGATTCACTTCGACGACGACAAGGGCAGCCTGAGCCTGATCGAACGCGGCCCGCGTTTCGGGCTGCGGGTGAAGCATGCCGATGCACCGGCGCGCGCGCAGTTCAGCCATCTGGATTATTGGCCGGCCGACCCGAGCTGGCGCATCACCGCGCGCTTCGTGCCGAACGACGTCAACAAGACCTTGCCCATCGTTGATATCACCGGGCTGACCACTGAACTGGCCAATGCCGGCGCCATCGAGTTCGAACGCGATGGACGCACCTGGCGGCTTGAAGCATTGGGTGATGCCGGGCGTCCGCTGCAGGTGATCTTCGCCGACCGTACCAGCGGCCGCGGCAGTTATGCAGCGGGCCGCTACATCGATCTGGACGTGCCCAACAGCAAGAGTGAAGTGGTGATCGATTTCAATCGCGCCTACAACCCGCCGTGTGCATTCACCCCGTTTGCCACCTGTCCCTTGCCGCCGCCGGAGAATCGTCTGGACATGGCAGTGGAGGCCGGTGAAAAAGCCTACGCCAAGCCAAAGCAGGAGCCGGCCGCATGAGTTGGATCAAACGTTTGGGGTTGTTGCTGGCCACCGGCCTGTTGATCGCAACGCCGCTGCTGGCCGCCGCGGCAACGCCAAAGGCGGGCAAGCAACCGCCGGTGCCGCTGTTGTGGAAGGTCACCGGTGCGCAGGGCAGCGAGCTGTATCTGCTGGGTTCGTTCCACCTGCTCAAGCCCGATGATTACCCGCTGTCCAGCGACGTGGACCGCGCATTCACCGGTGCGCAGCGGCTGCTGTTCGAGCTGTCGCCGGAGGAGATGAACTCGCCGGAGCTGGCCACGCAGATGATGCAGGCCGCCTTGCGCCGCGATGGTCGCCAGCTCAAGGACGATCTGGATCCGGCGACCTGGCGGCAACTTGAAGCCTGGGGTGCGGCCAACAACATGCCGGTTGATCGGCTGGCCGGTCTCGAACCCTGGTTCGTGGGGCTGACCGTCAGCATCGCGCAGATGACGCGGCAGGGCCTGGATCCGAAGTCGGGCCTGGACCGGCATCTGATGGAGCGCGCGGCGCAGGCCAACAAGCCCACCGCCGGCCTTGAAAGCGCCGCCTCGCAGATCAGCATGCTCGACAGCATGAGCAACGACGAGCAGCGCCAGCTGCTGCGCGAGGCGCTGGAGCAGGTGGAGAAGGGCGACGAGCAGAGCCGTCAGCTGCACGATGCCTGGCGCCGTGGCGATGACGTGATGCTGTGGCGGGACATGGCCGCGCAGATGAAGCGTGAATATCCGGGCCTGTATCAGCGCATCAACGTCGAGCGCAATGACGCCTGGCTGCCGAGCTTGAAGCAGTGGCTGCAGCCGGGCCGGGGCAACACCCTGGTGGTGGTCGGTGCGCTGCATCTGCTGGGCAGCGATGGCGTGGTGGAAAAGCTGCGCGCGCAGGGCTACAAGGTCGAGCGGATCTGCAGCGCCTGCAAGCGTTGAGTGCTTTTGGTTTTGCAGCTTTTGTAGGAGCGGCGTTAGCCGCGAAGCAGACGATGCCGGATAGTCGATTAGCGTGGCGGCGTAAGCCCCGCCCACAAAAAAAGGAGCAAAAAAGCCAGCCCCCC